>CAMAWU010000043.1 GCA_945862025.1 Ferrithrix thermotolerans DSM 19514
GAAGCAAGACAATATTGCATCCAAGATTGATTACGGCGGCGACTATGAGGGTTTCTATTTCCAACAGAAATGTGGACCATTCGCAGATCCAAACTTCCGTGCGGCATTCTCGATGTCAATTGATCGTGATGCGCTGTTCAAGCAGATCTACATACCACTCGGTGGAAAAGAATTGCTTCAGTGTGGTCCGATGGTACCTGGACCGTTCTGCAATGGAGACGAATTTGCAAATAGTTACGACCCAGCAGCAGCAGAAGCATTGTTGACTGAGAATGGTTGGACCAAGGGAGCCGATGGTTTCTGGGTTGACCCAAGCGGCAAGGTTCCTGATGTTCGTTGGATCATCAACACGGGTAATACGCGTCGTGAGAGCACTCAGGCATATTTGATTCCGTTGCTTACTGCAGCAGGTTTCAAGGTGCGTGCAGATAACTGCCCTGCGGAGTGTTACTTCCAGCAGCGACTACCGGGAATGGACTACGACATGGCGATGTACATCAGTACAGCACCACCAGATCCAAGTTATTTAACAGGCTCTTTTGCTTGTGACCTCATTCCAACTGCAGCCAACAAAAACATTGGTCAAAATAGTGGTGGTTGGTGTAACACTGAGGCGTCAGATCTGCTTTATGCGGCTGATGTCGACGCTGATGCAATGACTCGCGCAGAAAAAATCAAGCAAGTACTCGTGCTGATGGCAAAGGATCATATGATGTTGCCTTTGATGCAGTTTCCGAAATCAGGATTCTGGCGAAGTGACAAAGTCGGCGGTCCAGTAGATGGCCAACTTAACAATTATGCAGCATTTAACAATATTCACCTGTGGACAGATGTTGATGGCGACGGGCAAATTGTGCTCGGTGCCGAGCAGTGGCCAGGGTGTCTCAACCCAATCACAGAGTGTGCAAACTCTTCGTGGATGGTTTGGACAACGGCATTTCAAGTGATGCCGGGCGCATATGCAACCACGAATGATGCAAAGTATGTAGTCACCAACCTGCTCTCAGGCGAGGCGACTGTAAAGGTAAATAGCTAGAGGACAACTTCTAGCAGTTTCAGTAATTGAATTAACTAATTAAGAATGGTGCGTCGATTTGACCAAGTGTCAAGTCGGCGCACCTTCTTTAGTTCAACAGAATGAAATGGAATTACTAAAAACCAATGATTCGTTATATTTTGCGTCGCCTTGCATGGGCGCTTCCAACTATGTTGATCGTTACATTCTTGGTTTATGTGGCACTGAGAATCGGCACAAATCCTGTTGAGAGTTACAAGCGCTCAAACCCCCGCGTGACTCCAGAAAAAATTAAACAATATATCGATATAAATGGTTTGGATCCGAACTATGTTCTGGGTTATTTTCGTTGGCTCAACAATTTCGTGACTGGAAACTGGCCACGGAGCATAAAAGGATCTCGCGAGGTATGGCCAGCACTTAAAGATGCTATGGCGAATACGCTTCGCCTAGGTATTGCCGCCACAGTTGTCGGCATCATCTTTGGGCTTATATTTGGTGTACTCGCATCTATCCGACCAGGTGGTAAGCGCGACATCGCAATTAATACTGGTGCGTTCGTTGGTATCTCGATTCCGCCCTATATTTCGGCAATTTTACTTCAACTTTTATTCGCTGTTTATTGGCAACGCTGGTTTGGGTCGAGTCTTTTCCCAACTTCAGGCGTTTACCCCGCAGGACATACCGGCTTTGATTTATTTCTTATGCTGAAATTTATGGCACTACCAACGATCGTCGTGGCTATCCAAATTGTTGCGACCTATAGTCGCTATTTGCGCTCTTCTTTGCTGGATGTGTTGAATTCTGATTACATGCGCACGGCAAGATCTAAAGGCATCAGCGAACGGCGAGTACTGATACATCACGGAATGCGAAATGCGCTGATACCAATAGTTACGCTCGCAGCACTTGACCTCGGATCAATCGTTGGGGGATTAATAATCTCTGAAAACATTTTTTCTTATCCAGGAATGGGACTATATTTTCTGAAATCTTTTGGTGACGGAGACTTCCCACTGCTGATGCCGTGGATGGTTATCATTGTCGCATCAATTCTTGTGTTCAATTTAATTGCCGATATTTCATATGCTTGGCTTGATCCGAGGATTCGTCTTGAGTAACGCAAAAATTTCCCTGTCGCCGCGCCAAATGGCGATTCGTCGTTTTCTTTCACATAAGGCTGCAGTTACTAGTTGCATAATTCTCGGTGTGCTGACGCTATTTGTAATTCTTGCCCCGTTTACTGCTCGCTACGGAGTCAACGAATCTGTTCAAATGCCGCCGAATTCATTCTTAACGCCACGTGCTCAGGCTTGGCTTGGCACCGACGATATTGGTCGTGATTTATATAGTCGTTTAATTTATGGCGTAAGGGTTTCTTTGGTTATTGGTTTAGCAAGTGCACTGATTTCTGTCACTGTCGGATCACTCGTCGGAGCGGTCGCTGGTTTTCGTGGTGGAAAATTGGATGACATTATGATGAGAATTACCGATTTATTTTTAGCGTTTCCGTTTCTTGTAACACTTTTGATTGTTCGAAGCGTGCTCGGTGCGATGTCATGGATCAAACCGCTAACAGGCGAGATGAACTCAATTCGGTTCATTATCATTTTGTTTGGCATTTTTGGATGGATGGGCGTCGCTCGCATTATTCGGGGACAAGTGCTATCTCTTAAAGAACGCGAATTCATCGAAGCATCTCGGGCTGTTGGTGCAAGTCGTCGCTATATTATCCGCCGACATTTGTTGCCTAATTCGATTGGTCCAATAATGGTTTCGCTGACATTCTCTGTGGTTGGTGCAATTACTGGTGAGGCAACTCTTGCTTTTTTCGGTTACGGTCCACAAGCAGGAGATGGAGCGACATCTCTCGGCAATTTGGTCGGCGCGGCTAAAGGCGCAGTACAAACGGGTTTCTGGTGGCTCGCCGTGTTCCCATGCTTCACTCTGGTGATTATTGCGTTAAGTATCAATTTCATTGGCGATGCACTGCGTGATGCGACTGACACACAACTTGATCGTGGCGAGTAATGGCTGACAAGATTCTCCAAATTCGGAACTTGCAAGTTACTTTTGATACACCATTCGGGCAGGTTTTCGCAGTAAGAGGTGTTGATCTTGACGTCGAAGCAGGCGAACTACTCGGAGTTGTCGGTGAATCAGGCTCCGGCAAATCTGTAACTTTTCTAGCAGCAATGGGTTTGCTCTCATCTAGGGCACGAGTCTCGGGATCAGTTGTGCTCGCGGGCGAAGAACTTATCGGCAAATCTTCACGACAGCTGCGTTCAGTTCGTGGGCGAATTATGTCGATGATCTTTCAAGATCCACTTTCGGCACTGAATCCTGTCCATCGCGTCGGTAAACAAATAGGTGAGATGCTTCAAGCGCATCAGAATTTGACAAACAAGCAAGCAGCCGCACGCGCCGTTGAACTTCTAGACATTGTTGGTATTCCTCAACCTGATCAACGCTCAAGTCAATATCCGCACGAATTTTCTGGTGGTATGCGTCAGCGCGTAGTTATTGCCATTGCTATTGCTAATAATCCAAAACTATTAATCGCTGATGAGCCGACTACCGCGCTAGACGTTACGGTGCAAGCACAGATTCTTGAAGTTATCAAACGTGTGCAACAGCAGTTTGGTACGGCTGTAGTTTTGATCACGCACGATCTAGGAGTAATCGCTCGAGTCGCTGACAGAGTTGATGTTATGTACGCAGGCAGAAATGTTGAACAGGGTTCAATTGAAAGTTTGTACGACCACCCAAGTCACCCTTATACCCGTGGTCTTCTTGCTTCAATTCCGCAACCCGGTAAAGGTCGATTGACGCCAATTCGTGGATTTCCTCCAAATATGATGGATCCACCTTCTGGTTGCGCGTTTCGTACTCGTTGTGATTTTGCTGATTCAACATGCGAAATAGAAATCCCTGAATTGAGAACTTTTAGTGATCTACAAACTGCGTGTTTGCGAGCGCAACTTCTGCCAAGTTTTAGGATGAAGCAATGAGTGACGTACTTTTGCGCGTCACAAACCTTGTAAAGAACTTTGACGTTCGTCGTACTAAGAACTCAGGGGCAAAAAAGCGCACTGTTCAAGCAGTAACAAATGTCTCGTTTTCTATAGAACGGGGCCAGACACTTGGATTGGTCGGTGAATCTGGTTCGGGAAAAACAACACTGGGTCGTTGTGTGTTGCGACTGATTGAACCAACTTCTGGACAAGTTGAATTTGACGGACGTGATTTAGGTTTAATGAAGTTCGAAGAGTTGCGCTGGCTGCGACGTAAGATGCAAATCGTTTTTCAAGATCCATTTGCATCGCTTGATCCGAAAATGACTGTCGGAGCATCAATTGCTGAGCCACTAATTGTCCAAGGTGTTCCTGGTAGTCATAGTGACAAGATCATTGAACTTCTTGAACTCGTAGGTCTTTCTGCCGACCATGCGTCGCGATTTCCACATGAGTTTTCTGGAGGTCAACGACAACGTATCGGAATTGCGCGGGCATTAGCACTGAATCCTGCGCTAATTATTCTTGACGAACCAGTTTCGGCGCTTGATGTAAGCATCCAAGCTGGGATTCTCAACCTGTTTGAGGATTTGCAGATGAAACTCGGGATAAGTTATTTGTTTATTGCCCACGATTTATCTGTCGTTCGCCATGTCGCCGACCGTATCGCAGTTATGTATTTAGGAAAGATAGTGGAAATCGGCGACCAAGAGACGGTGTTCGAGAATCCGACTCATCCGTACACCAAAGCATTGTTGTCGGCGGTGCCGCTAACCGATCCGAAAGCCGAACGCGCTCGCACTCGGGTGATATTAGAAGGTGAAGTACCTTCGCCAATAAATCCGCCGTCTGGTTGTCGTTTTCGCACGCGATGCTGGAAGGCGCAAGATATCTGCTCGCAAGAAGAGCCGATGCTTACTATTCGGCCAAGTGGTCAATTGTCGGCTTGCCATTTTCCTGAGTCCTGAAGGTAGCATTTTGTCGTGCGAAATATAATTACCTACATCACCGTTGTCATCAATGTGATTGCAATGTTGTCAATGATTGGCGGCGTGCTTCTGCACAGTGGTCAAGGTGGGGGGCTCTCAGACATGTTTGGTGGTGGAGGAGGAGCGGCACTCGGTTCAGCTGCTGCTGAGAGAAATCTAAACCGAATTACAACTGTTCTTGCACTTACGTGGATAGTGACTGTGATTGCGTTGGGTTTATTGCTGGCTTAGATGTCAGCGACTTATAATTACACGGTAACTTTTAACGATACATTTTTAATCCACGTCGGAGTGGCGAAATTGGCAGACGCACCAGCTTAAGGGGCTGGCGCTCGTAAGGGCGTAGGGGTTCAAGTCCCCTCTTCGACACCACTGAAAGTCATATGTACTAATCTTTGCTCGTGAATTCATCTCGTTTATTGCTTGTGCGCTTTTTGAAGACCTCGATCGAACCGCTTGGGGCACTCGTTTGGGCATTTATTGCAGTGTTTCCGATTTGGTTGTCGGGCTGTACAGCCAAAAGGTTCATTGTTTATTTCGTTTTATTCGGATTACTTCTAATATCTCCGTCGCTTATCGCGCAGTTTCGTAAAATTAGATTTTTTGCAGAGTTTATTGCCGTTGCATTTTGTATTTGCTTTCTGATTTTCGAGAGATCCTCGGTGACATCACTGGTCATGCGCATCCTTCTTGTTCTATTTTTACTTCTGGCTGTCATTACTTATGGTCGACCATCAATTCGACGTATTGTCGCTGTCAATTTCGTGATTCTGGTTTGTTTATTAGTCGTGACTGAGATCGGTTTTAGGTTCGCAACAAGTGCTGAGTCGTCTTCTCAATATCAGTCGGTTGAAATATTCAGAAACTCACGCACAGACGGCCCCGGGATGTTCCCAGATCCAATAAAAACGAGCACGGCAGGCGGACTGCGCACAACTACTGACCAGCCTGTTTCTTACTCTGGTCGAGTTTTGATTTTAGGAGGATCAACAACTTTTTGTGCCGAGGTGCCAGATGATATGACATTCTCATCCATCCTTCAGCGATTACTTAACGATAGGCACGCCAAACGGCGGGTCGAAAATTTTGGCAAGAGCGCGGCAACTTCCACGGATCGTGTCACCGTCCTTGAAAAAGTAGACGATTTAAGTAAAGGCGATATCGTCATTTTTTATATTGGCGTCAACGAGGCAGGTGTGGGATTCACTCAAAGAGTCCTTCCAGTTGGAATAATCAACAAGGTTCCAGAACTCGGGACTGTGATCCAAAAAGCAAGTAGTTATTCACGGATTGCTGATGTACTGTTCAGAAAACTAGTGTTTGGCTCAATAGAGGTGTCAGAGCAATCAAAGTTGGATGCAGTTCAGAAATTTAAGAAGTCAATGGACGATGCGAAAGAAATAACCGACAAGGTTGGCGCAACTCTGGTGCCAGTCTTGCAGGCAAATCTTTTCACTCGTAACCCATCAACTGCATACGACAACGATCTCGGCAGGTTATATGGCAGTGAACTCAGCATCGTAATGCGCGATATGTATTCGCGATTGCAGCCAGTAATTCAGAGTTATAAATATCACGGTGATGCAACAGCGGTGATGAATAATTTAGAACCTTCACCATATTTCGATTGGATGCATGTCAATGCTGAAGGCGACAAGCGCATCGCGGCATACCTTGAAAAACTTCTCGTAGACTCGCAACTCATTGACTAACCAATCGACGAGTGCGACGGGGGTTGATTTAGTCGCGTTGCAGAAGCGCACTTTGCGGGTGCTCGTTTCCGGGCAAGTTGTGGCAGCAGCGGCTCTGTCGGCAGCCGTTACTGTCGGCGCATTTGTAATCCAAGATATTTTGGGGCAAGAAACACCCTGGGGTGGTGTATCCAGCGCAACTTTTACAATGGGCTCGGCATTTATGTCGCAACTGTTGGCGCGTGTAATGAGCCGTAAGGGTCGGCGAGTGGGTTTGCAATATGGTTATTCATTAGCAATAGTTGGTGGCTTGATCGCCGGTTTCGGAGTAAATCGAAGCTCTTTGCCAATATTTATTCTCGGTCTGTTTCTCTATGGCTCAGGGCAGGCATCAAATTTGCTGTCTCGATATGCGGCAATGGATCTGGCGGCACCCCATCAGCGCAGCCAAGCGATGAGTTATATTTTATTTGGTTCAACATTTGGTGCCGTATTCGGACCGGTTTTAGTAAAACCAGCCGAACGACTCGGCGAAAATCTATTTGGTTGGAGTACCTACACGGGACCGTGGATCGCATCAGCATGCTTCTTTGTGTTTGCCTTGGCTAATGTCGCAATTCGACTTCGACCCGATCCGCTTGAAGTAAGTGGAGGATTGCGATCGCAGCAAGGCGATGCAGTTCGAACGCCGAATCTCGTTTCTGCGTTGCGAGTCATTTCGCACATTCGCAACGCGAGGGTTGCACTATCGGCGATGGTGATCTCACAAGTAACAATGGTCGCGGTGATGACGATGACGCCAGTACATCTCAAATTGCATGGCAATGAAGATGTGAGTCCTTACATAATTTCACTACACATCGCTGGGATGTACGCGTTTAGTCCGCTAGTTGGAAAATTTGCTGATCGTAAAGGCAAAATTCAGTCGATTTCAGTTGGCGGCGTGTTGTTAGTCGCGGCAACAATCACAGCGGCACTTGCAGGCGAATCTGCAACCTTGCTTTGGCCGTCGTTATGGTTACTCGGTTTGGGTTGGAGTTTTGGTTTAATTGGCGGATCTAGTTTGCTCGTCGAATCAGTGCCAGATACATCGAGGGTAACCGTGCAAGGCGCGGCTGATTTGCTGATGAGTTTTTGCGGGGGACTCGCTGGGTTCTCGAGTGGCTTCATCCGCAAAGCATTTGGGTTTCATATGTTGAGCAATCTCGGCACGATTCTTGCACTTGCACTAGTAATTACTGGCGTTAGGCATCTCTATTCGGCGAAGAGTACATCGCTAACCTAATTGAGTGTCCGAAACCCCTAATAAAACTCTGCGCTGGTCGAATTGGGCAGGCAATCAGCGAACTGGATTGGTGTTTCAAAATACACCTGAAACTGAATCTGAACTTCAACAGCTGATTCAGAGTGCTGCTAAAAACTCCCTGAGAGTGAAGGCGGTCGGCTCTGGTCACAGTTTCACCGGTATTGCACTAGCCGAGCAACAACTCATTGACTTATCGAAATTTGGTCAATTGATCGCAATCGACCAAGTTGCGCAAACCGTGACGGTGCAATCAGGAATGCAACTCGCTGTCCTGAATCAGATCTTGGATCACAATGGTTTAGCGATGCAGAATCTTGGTGACATTGCATACCAAACAATCGCTGGAGCAATATCTACTTCGACGCACGGCACTGGCGCAAAATTTACTGGCATTGCCGCACAAGTTTTGGCATTGCGAATAGTGCTTGCCAACGGCGAAATTGCAGACTGTTCTGCGACTGAGAATCAAGATCTGTTCAATTGCGCGCGCGTTGGTCTCGGTGCACTCGGGCTAATTAGTTCTGTGACACTCAAGGTCGTGCCGAAATTCAATTTGGTGGTGGTTGAAGAACCAATGCGTGTCGACGAGTTGCTCATCAATCTCGATCAACACATTTCCGAGAATGACCATTTTGAGTTCTTTTGGGTGCCTCACACGGGTTGGGCACTAACAAAACGCAATAATCGCTCTCTTGAGCCCGTCAAACCGATGGGGAAGATGTCACATTGGTATGCCAAAACACTGATGGAGAATTATGCGTTTGGAGCAGTGTGCATGCTCGGTCGCGCCAAACCTTCCCTGATCCCCAAACTGGCTAAGGCATTGCCAGCTTCTGGACGAAATGAATATTCTGATTCAAGTTTTAAAGTTTTCGCCAGCAAACGGATAGTTAAGTTCTACGAGATGGAATATGCAATACCTCGAGAAGCATGTGCCGAAGCACTCAATCGTGTCCGTAGAATGGTCGGAGATAGTGGGTTCTTCCTGAATTTTCCTGTTGAGGTTCGCTTTACAGCCCCAGATGAGATTCCGCTAAGTACAGCGAGTAATCGAGAATCTGCGTATATCGCAGTTCATATATATAAAGGGATGGACTATGTTCCGTATTTCAAAGAAGTTGAATCAATCATGAACTCATATCAAGGCCGCCCACATTGGGGCAAGTTGCATTTTCAAAATGCACAGACTCTTGCGCCAAGATATCCGAATTGGAATTTATTTCAGTCAGTTCGCGATCAAGTTGACCCAAAGAGAATGTTTACAAACGCTTACCTTGAAACAGTATTAGGCAAATGACGATGAAAAGTTTCATAGATCTTGGTGTACCGGCAAAGTTTGCCGACAAATTAACTGCTCGAGGCATTGCAACGCCTTTTGAAATTCAGGCTGCGGCGTTGCCGGATGGTCTAGCCGGTCACGATGTTTGCGGTAAGGCACCTACTGGTTCAGGCAAGACTATTGCTTTTGGTCTTGTTCTGGCTGTTCGGTTACAAAAATCTAAGCCGGGCCAACCTGGTGGTTTGGTTTTAGTACCAACTCGTGAATTGGCGATTCAAGTAGCAAAAGAAATCGGTTTACTGTGTGAAGGAACTGATCTTCGTGTTGCTTCAGTTTACGGAGGTGCTGGTTATGGACCTCAAGTAAAAGCAGTTCGTGGAGCAAGCATCATTGTTGCAACGCCAGGTCGTCTTGAAGACCTACTTGAACGGCGAGATATGTCTCTTAGCGCTGTGACAATTGCAGTTCTTGACGAAGCCGATCGAATGTCTGACATGGGATTTTTACCTGCTGTGCGACGACTGCTTCGCGCTTTACCAAAACAGCGGCAAGTGTTGTTGTTCTCGGCGACGCTAGATGGTGACATTTCACAGGTTGTTAAAGAGTTTCAAAACAATCCAAAACGACACGAATCTCAAACCGATGCCGATGAACCGGACATTGATCATAAGTTTTGGATGGTTAGTCGAAATGATCGTGTTGAAACTATTTCTCAACTCGTCAATCACTACGAGCGACTTATCTTATTTTGTCGAACAAAGCATGGTTGCGATCGTCTTGCTAAGCAACTAGACAACTCTGGTGTTCGATCGTCGATCATTCACGGCAATAAGAGTCAAGCACAGCGAGAACGATCACTTGAAGAGTTCCGTCGCGGACGCTCGAATGCGCTTGTTGCTACAGATGTTGCAGCGCGTGGAATTCATATTGATGATGTTCCTTGCGTAGTTCACTTTGACCCGCCGGCAGACCATAAGGATTACATCCACCGTTCTGGTCGAACAGGTCGTGCAGGTTCTAAGGGTGTAGTTATCTCGCTCGTTGAATCTTCACAAAAGAGGACAGTCAACAAACTCGCTCGAGACGCAGGTGTTGAAGCAGATTTTGTTGCACCCGATTTTGAACCTGCGTTGGACGAAATTGCAGCACGACCGGGAGCGCTTGGTGGAGTGTTGCTAACTGTCGGTAGCCACTCCGAATAAATTGTTAGAAACAAATATCTTGCGGACGAATTGGTACGCGAGGTAAATCTCGACCGGTGGCATTGCGAATTGCCGCCGCAATAGCAGGTGTAACTGAAATACACGGAGGCTCACCGATTCCTTTTGCACCGAGTGGTGCTTGTGGTTCTGGTTCTTCAATCATGATTGCAACAACTTGAGGTGCATCAAGTGCAGTTGGCAGGAGGTAGTCAGTAAAACTTGGATTCCGCATTTTGCCATTGTCGAGAACGATCTCTTCCATTACCGCAAGACCAAGCCCCTGTGCGATGCCTCCTTCAATTTGTCCGAGTGCCGCAATTGGATTGAGCACTCGACCGACATCTTGTGCCGTGGCTATTTGGATCACTTTCACCAGGCCAAGTTCAACATCGACATCAACCACAGCACGATGGGCAACGAAAGCGAATGCAACATGGCAGTTGCCTTGACCGTTCGCATCAAGTTCTTCAGTAGGCCGGTGGTGATGCTCAAACGTTTCTTCAATTAACACACCAGTAGAAGCCTCGATCACGCTGATGCGAAAATCACCGAGCATGTCGACGACATCGGTATCTTCAATAACTAGGCGCAATGGATCAATATTATATTTTTCGCCAACATGTTCGAAAAGTTTTTGGCGGACAAGACGACATGCTCCGTCAACAGCGCCACCACTCATCCAAGTTTGTCGGGATGCCGAAGTGCTGCCTGCCGAACCGATACGGGTATCAACTGGGTCAATTACGACTTCGTCAATGCCGAGAACTGAACGTGCGATTTGTGGCGCAAGAATTACGAAACCTTGGCCAACTTCGACGGTTGCATATTTAAGATGCACTACGCCATCTTGTAGTTGACAGCGAGCGGTTGCGAGATCATCAAAACTCTCGCTGTACATCAAATTTTTAATTGATACGCCCCAACCTACGCCCCGGACAATATTGTGGGGCAGCGAAGTTAAGCCAGATCCACCAACAATTTCTAGCGGATCAGCATTTTTGGCCAGTGCCGCGGGCATCGGTATTGAATTCGTTTCATTAATACATCTCGCTACTGGCGCCACACTCTCGACCACTTGGCCAGTTATGAGTTTGTCACCAGTAACCATTGCATTGATTAACCGAATTTCAACTGGTGAAATGCCACATGCGGTCGCTAATTTATCCATTTGGCTCTCATGCGCATAACAGGCCTGAACGACTCCAAAACCTCGCATCGCACCACAGGGAGGATTATTTGTGCGCACCGCGAATCCATCAACCGTTGCATTAAGACATTTATATGGTCCTTGTATATGAGTTATGCCATTAATTAAAACTGCAGAAGATGTTGATGCATAAGCACCACCATCAAACACCATGCGAGATTCAATTCGTTGAATTACCCCATCGCGAGTTGCGTGATGGCGAATCCAAATCTTGGCTGGGTGTCGATGAACATGACCATAAAAAGATTCTTCACGACCGTATTGCATTTTGATAGGGCGAGAAGTCCGTAATGCAAGCAATGCACAGTGCACCTGCAAACTGATGTCTTCTCGCGCACCAAATGCTCCACCGACTCCACCCAGTGTCAGGCGCACTTTTTCAAGGGGCAATGCGAGGCAGGCTGCGATTTGTTTTTGATCTTCATGTAGCCATTGCGTGGCCACATACATTTCTATACCATTTGCGCCACTGTCTGGAATCGCCAATGCCGCTTCAAGACCTAAGAACGCTTGGTCCTGCATACCCATTTCGTAGGTGCCTTCGACAACTATTTCGCCTTGCAGATTTTGATCTCCAGTGATAATTCGCTGATGTCGTATCAGGTTTCCATCTGGATGTATCGGCGATGTGGTTGGCAAAATTGCAAACTCCGCATCGGTCACCGGTGTTAGAATTTCGTACACAACTTTTATTGCAGCCAGAGCCCTTCGACATGTTTCGGGATGATCGGCAGCCACAGCAGCAACAGGTTCGCCGACATATCGCACAAATTCAGACGCGAAAACGGGCTGGTCACTTGCGATGAGACCATACGTTTTTTTACCAGGGACGTCATCGTTAGTGATGATTGCTTCAACACCCAAAATCTTGTAGGCCGCAGAGAGATCAATACTTACAATTCGCGCATATGGGTGCGGGCTTCGCAAGGTTGCGCCCCACAACATGTTTTCAGCGTGCAAATCAGACGAAAACTCAAACTTGCCTGAAACCTTTGCAACACCATCAGGGCGTAAGGCTGAGTGGCCCAAGATGTCGCGGCGTGTTGATGTCTGCGTTGCTGAACTCATTAGCGAACTGCTTTACGAGTTGAAACCGCTGTGGCGACAGCCTCAAAAATGCGACCATACCCAGTGCACCGACAGATGTTTCCCGAGATCGATTCTTTAATTTCTAGATCAGTTGGTTCAGGATTATTTGCCAGCAAATGTTCAATTGCGACCACAAGTCCTGGAGTGCAGAACCCACATTGCACTCCGCCTTCGGTGATGAACGCATCTTGCACGGCTGTCAAGGTGCCATCCCTTGTCAACCCTTCAACAGTTGTGATTTCGGAATCAATTGCTGTTGCAGCCATAACGAGGCACGAACAAACGGCTTGACCGTCCATGATTACCGTGCAACTTCCGCATTCGCCCTGCTCACACGCACCCTTTGAACCCGGTAGTCCGAGGCGCTCACGCAAAACATAAAGCAAACTTTCGCCGACCCACGCATCACGCACCTCGTGCATGGTTCCGTTGACGGTTAAATTATAAATTTCTGTGTTGGCAATCATTGGGTGTTCGCCCTCGTCAATAGTCGCCGAGAAAGAGTTGCCACTGCATG
>CAMAWU010000044.1 GCA_945862025.1 Ferrithrix thermotolerans DSM 19514
GGTGTCACCACTATGGCGATGCCGGCGTCACCACAAACAGTATGGAAAACAATTAACGAAGCAACTCGTGGAGGTAAGAAATGATTCCTGCAGCATTTGATTACAAGCGGGCATCATCTGCCGCCGAAGCAATTTCGCTAGTCAGCCAATACGGCAGTGACGCCAAGTTTCTTGCCGGTGGTCACAGTTTGTTGCCGCTAATGAAACTTCGTCTTGCACAACCAGCGATGTTGATTGACATTGGTCGAGTTAAAGATCTTTCGTACATCAAAGATGCGGGCAACCACATCGCCATTGGTGCGCTAACGCGACACATGGATGTTGAAACATCGAAAGTACTGCACGAGCACGCACCGTTGCTTAGCCATGCGGCTGGCCATGTCGGCGATGCACAAGTACGACATCGTGGCACAATCGGTGGTTCAATCGCTCACGCAGACCCTGCAAGTGATTTGCCAGCAACAACACTTGCGCTAGGTGCAACATATGTTGTGCAAGGGCCACGCGGTCAGCGCGAAATCGCTGCAGCGAACTTTTATAAAGGCTTTCTTGAAAGCGATTTGGCAGCCGATGAAATGCTGATTGAAATTCGAGTGCCGAAAATGCAAGGTGCCGGTTGGAGCTTTCAGAAGTTCAACCGTCGAGCCCAAGACTGGGCGATCGTTGGAGTTGCAGCATGGCGTCGAAAAGATGCGGCTGGGGTTGCGCTCGTGAATATGGGTTCGACGCCAATTCTTGCGACGAGTGTTGCCAATGCAATTGCCAAAGGCGCTTCAATTAGTGATGCGGCAGCAATGGCATCTAACGAGGCTGAGCCACAGAGCGATCTCAACGCATCAACTGAATATCGCAAGCACTTGGCATCGGTTCTCGTTCGCCGCGCTCTCGAGGCTGCTTCAAAATAAAAGATATTCGTCTTACTCGTTTTAGACCAGCACTAGTTTTTGTCTACTTAGTAATCTTTGGGTGGTCGGCTAAACATTTTGGGCTACCAGTTGACCGCATAGCGGTCGTGTCGTGGCTATTGGGTGCACTCGTTTGCGGCAACTTCGGCAAACCGTTGCGTGAACAACGCACAATGGTTCGCGACTGGGCGATATTGGTTGCCCTGCTTTTTGCTTACGAATACAGCCGAGGCATCGCCGATCAACTTGGTACGCGAGTTCATCTGACTGCTATTCGAGACATCGATCGCTTTTTATTTTTCGGCAACGATCCGAATGTCTGGGTGCAAAATCACTTCAATGTTTCACGCAAAGTTTCTTGGTACGAATTTCCACTCGCGGTCGTCTACATGACTCACTTTGTTTTTCCGGTTGCGTTAGCGGTGATCTTGTGGCTTCGCAATCGAAACGAATGGTCTCGCTATATGCGCAGGTTTGCATTACTACTTGGCTCAGGAGTAACGACCTATATTTTGTTTCCTGTTGCACCACCATGGATGGCTGCACGCGACGGATACATCGCCCATATCACCCGAATCACCGCTCGCGGATGGCGCAGTATGGGGCTTTCAACTGTGTCAAAAGTTTTTGACCGCGGCAAAGAAATCACGAACCCAGTGGCCGCGTTGCCGTCATTGCATGCTGCGTTTTCGCTATTGGTGGTCGTGTTCTTCTTCAAATGGATATCGACACCGTGGCGAATCATCTCAATGATCTTGCCGTTGTCGATGGCATTCGCTCTCGTATATTTTGGTGAGCATTACGTCACTGATATTTTGCTGGGCTGGCTTTATGTCGGCGCTGCAAGTTATGTTGCAACTCGCTACGAGCAAAGAAAAATTGTCGAGACTGAATTCTCGGCAATTAGCAACTAGTAACTAGAAGCTAATTTGTGACGCAGCGCGACTGGCAATATACGGCTTAAAGTACTTTGCGCGAATCTCGTTATGCAATGGGTCTTCGTCGTAGGCACGCCAACCTGCAACATCGTCAAAAGTTGCAGCGATCAAATAGTTTGCGTTAGTCGCAGCTGAAACCCCTAAGTCTGGGCCACAGTGATAATCGCGCACAGAAGGAATCTTTGAGACCATATCTTTTAGAACTTTTGTAACAACCTCAGCATAATTTTCTGGTACTTGATCGTTCCATGTGATTGCCACGACATGTTGCAACATCAGATCAAACCCGAATATTGACCGCCGTCAACTTGAAGGTTCACACCAGTAACAAACTTCGCCGACTCGCTGCACAAAAATGCAACAACATCACCAAAATCTTTAGGGTCACCGACAACCCCCGCCGGAATATCTAGTGCCTTAGCGTCAGGTACTGCGCCATATAACTGTGTGATTCGGTCTGTGGCGTGAGTTCCGGGTTGCACAGTATTTATTGTTACACAGTCTGCAGCAACTTCGCGGGCAACAGTTTTCAGAAAGCCTGTCAGTCCAGCGCGCATCGTATTTGACAAAATTAAATTAGCTATTGGCTGGCGCACAGCGATAGAAGTTATAGCCACAACTCTGCCCCACTTACGCGATTGCATTTCAGGCACAACAAGTTTCGTCATCGCGATCATCGACATCAAACCATTTTGAACTGCAGTTTCATAATTCTCGACACTCGTACTGGCGAAGTTTCCTGCAGGTGGACCGCCACCATTTAAAACGACAATGTCAAGATGGCCGAGTGCAGCAATTGCATTGCGAATAAATGTTTCGCCACCAACGACACTTGACACATCACCAACAATGCCGATGCACGAGTTGCCAATTTTTGCTGCGGCATCAGTTACGCGCTTGGCATCACGACCACAAATAGCAACTCGCACTCCGTCATTCGCCAACGCCTGAGCAGTTGCGAAACCAAGACCAGCCGATCCACCAGCCACTGCAGCCGTGCGTCCACTAATCGCAAGATCCATAAGTGTTCAGATTAGCGCACCAGCTATTGGCTATCTCATAGACTGGGCGACGTTAGGTGGTGAGACCAAATGGACCGATCGGCAAACCCGCCGCGGTCGAGTAAGCGGTATCTTGATGCGATTGCCGATGCGGACACGTTTCCTTATTGGTTAGACGACGTTGACGAGCCCGACTCGAACCCAACTGCAGTACACAACGAAGATTGCGATCTGTGCGTGGTCGGTGGCGGATTCACCGGCCTATGGACAGCAATCATCGCCAAGCAACGAGACGCAAAACGTGATGTCGTTCTTATTGACGCGCACGAGATTGGCTCAGGTGCGAGTAGCCGTAACGGTGGCTTCATGGATTACTCGTTGACCCACGGCATCGCCAACGCTCAACAAAGATTTCCGGATGAAGTAGATGTTCTTGAACAACTCGGGCGCGAAAATATTGCCGAGATCGAAAAAGTAATCCGCGAATACAACATTGACTGCGACTTTGAACGCAATGGCGCAATCGAAGTTGCCAGCACTTGGCATCCAGAAAACTACACGGATGAATTAAAAGAAGATTATTCAATTTTGCGCGACCTCGGACACGATGTCGTATGGCTTGACCGTGAAGCAATGAATGCCGAAGTGCACTCGCCTGTGTTTACGGGTGGCCTGTGGGCAAAAGATACTTCGGCGCTCGTTGACCCAGCTCGTTTGGCATGGGGTTTAAAGCGCGTGGCGCAAACTCTCGGTGTACGAATCTATGAGGACACTCGCGCCGGTGAAATTTCTGAAAACAAATCTGGTATTGAGATCAAGACGGCTTTAGCGAAAATTCAAGCACAGAATGTGGCACTTGCAACAAATACTTTCAAACCATTGCTACGCAAGATGAACAAATACATTGCACCCGTTTACGACTATTGCTTGGTTACAGAGCCGTTAACAACCCAACAGCTTGAAAGTATCGGTTGGCGCAATCGTCAAGGTCTAGCAGATTGCTCAAATCAGTTTCACTACTTTAGGTTGACATCTGATAATCGAATTTTGTGGGGCGGATACGACGCGATCTATTACTTTGGTGGCCAGATGGATAAAGAACTCGAATCGCGCCCAGAAAGTTGGGCGATGTTGTCAAGCCAGTTTTTTACAACATTTCCTCAACTTGAGGGCGTCAAGTTCTCGCACATGTGGGGTGCACCGATTGATACTTGTTCGCGTTACAGCGTGTTCTGGGGAACGCATTATAAAAATCGCGTCGCATATGCAATCGGCTATACAGGTCTCGGGGTCGCGGCATCGCGATTTGGTGGGGAAGTAATGCTTGATCTGCTCGCAGGTAGTTCGACTCGAGCCACTCAAACAGAATTCGTGCAAACCAAACCAAGGGCGTTTCCGCCCGAGCCATTTCGGTTTATTGGTATTCAAGCCACACGCTGGTCACTTGATTATGAAGACCGCACAGGCAAACGCAATCTGTGGCTTCGTTTACTAGACCGCCTTGGGTTGGGTTTCGACTCATAGGGGTTGATCATCTGATTAGCCTGATGAGATGAGTTTAGAGACCGTCGCCGAAGTACGAAGTGCGCTTGACGCAAATAACTATCTAGCCAGCGACGGATTAGCGACTTCAGTGTTTCTTGCGATGTCGCTTAACCGACCGCTGTTGCTTGAAGGCGAAGCTGGTGTCGGCAAGACAGAGCTTGCAAAAGTTTTAGCAACAATTCGTAATTGTGAATTGATTCGGTTGCAATGTTACGAAGGAATTGATGCTGCGCAAGCAATGTACGACTGGGATTATTCGCGTCAGTTGTTGCATCTGCGCACGGTCGAAGCAACTGGCGAAGCATCGTCGTTGGGCGCTGACGCACTCGAAGGACAGTTATACAGCGAAAAGTTTTTAGTTCGTCGAGCACTGTTAAAAGCAATTGATCAGCACAACGGTGTCGCGCCTGTCTTGTTGATCGACGAAATTGACCGTGCAGATGACGAGTTTGAAGCATATTTGTTGGAAGTACTCTCTGATTTTCAAATTACGATCCCAGAACTGGGCACTTACAAAGCAACTAATCCACCATTAGTTGTACTGACTTCAAATCGCACCCGCGATGTGCACGATGCCCTAAAACGCCGATGCTTGTATCACTGGGTTGAACATCCAGATTTTGATCGCGAAGTCGAGATCGTTCGCCGACGCGTGCCACAAGTTGCCGAGACACTGGCGATACAAGTGAGTGCTGCAGTCGAGGCTTTACGCAAGATGCAGTTATACAAGCCGCCTGGTGTTGCAGAAACAATTGACTGGGCCACTGCGCTTGGTCAACTTGGCGTTCGCGAATTAGATGAGTCAGTAGTTGAAGCCACACTTGGCACCGTTCTGAAATATCGCGAAGACCACGAGCGTGTGCGTGGCAACGGTGTTGCTGGTTTAGTCAAGCAAGCCTTTGAGCGGGGCATGTACAGCAACTAATGCTTAAGACTGAATCATCGGCCCACAAAATGGCGGTGGCGTTCGCGCGCATCCTGCGTGGTGCCGGTTTAGATGTTCCACTTGATTCGGTGATTGTTTTTGTTAGCGCACTGAGTCATCTCGGCCTCGAAAATCGCAACGATGTCTACTGGTCGGCACACTCAACTTTGGTTCGCCGACATGAAGACACTCCAATTTTTGACCAAGCATTTGCAGTTTTTTGGGATCAACGAATTGCGATTGAGACATCCAGCACGGAAGCCGAAATTGTCTCAATGACTTTATTAATCGATGACGATAACGAACAGAGTCACGATGACGAAACCGCAGAACCAATTGATGAAGAGAACTCAATCACGCTTCGTTTTTCTAGTATCGAGACTTTACGTGAAAAAGATTTTGCAGAATACAACGACGCTGAACTTCGCGAAGCCGAGCAATTCATGTCTCGTCTGCGTCTAGCCGGACCACCAAAAAAATCTTTGCGGCTCGTGAAGGCTAACCATCAAGGTACCCGCCACGACATTCGTCGCACAATGCGCGCATCGTTGCAACACGGTGGCGAACCGATTGAAAGATACTGGCGAGAACCGAGTGAGCGTCTTCGTCGACTTGTAGTGCTGTTGGATATTTCGGGATCAATGGAACCCTACGCCCGGGCGTTATTGCGATTTATGCACGCCGCCGTCGTAGGTCGACAACGAGTTGAGGCGTTTACCTTTGGCACACGACTAACACGAATTACGAAAGAACTTACGAGCCGTGACCCAGATAAAGCGCTTGCACAAACTTCAACGCAAGTTTCGGATTGGAGTGGAGGCACTCGGCTCGGCGAATGTTTACGAACCTTTAATGACAGTTGGGGTATAAGCGGTATGGCGCGCGGTTCAATATTTGTTGTGCTCTCAGATGGTTGGGATCGTGGCGACCCAGAAATTTTGGCAGAGCAAATGCAACGACTAAAGCATGTTGCTTTTCGCGTGATCTGGGTTAATCCGCTAAAAGTAAGCCCTGGCTATGCACCACTAGCGAGGGGAATGGCTGCGGCGATGCCATTTATTGATGACTTCGTTGAGGGGCATTCACTTGAGGCAATGCGACAATTGACTGAAGTGATCTCGCGAAACTCAAACGAACGACAAAGGATGATGGCAAATGCGTGAAATTCTCAGCGACATAGATCATTGGCGTTCACAAAACAAACGCATCGCAGTTGCTCGAGTCGTAGATATTGAAGGCTCTGGCCCACGCGACCCAGGTGCGGCGATGGCGGTGAATCAAGACGGTGTGGTCAGTGGTTCTGTGTCTGGCGGTTGTGTTGAAGGCGCGGTAGTCGCCGAAGCACTTGAAATTTTGGGTAGTGACAGCCCCGGACGTCTCGTCAAATTCGGCTACTCGGATGATGAAGCATTTGCAGTTGGGCTAACTTGCGGCGGTGTCGTGCACCTATTTATTCAGCCACTCGAGTGGTAATCAATTAACAACGATGATTTACCAAACACTTGCAGAGCGAATTCGTACCAATAAACCTGTCGTGTTATTGACCGTCATAAGCGGCCCAAATATCGGTGCGACATTATTGGTCTCGCCAAAACTTGGCGAACTAGAAAAATTGGGCACACTCGGTGATGCTGAATTAGACCGCGTCGCAATGCGCGATGCGCTTGGCGAACTTGAGGCCGGTCGCACGAGTGTGCGCAATTATGGACCAACTGGCCAAGTAACACCAGAAGATTTGCACGACACGCCAACAGTTCGAGTGTTCATTGAATCTTTTTCTCCACCACCGCAAATGATTATTTTTGGCGCGGTCGATTTCACTGCCGCTTTAGCAAAGGTCGCCAAGGTGCTCGGTTACTACGTTTTAGTTTGCGATGCTCGCGAAGTATTCGCAACAAAGCGACGATTTCCAATGGCTGATGAAGTACTCGTCACATGGCCGACACCGGTTCTAACTGCTCGAGGCTCAGATCTAGGTCCTCGAGATGCAATTTGTATTTTGACCCACGACCCGAAGTTTGATGTTCCGGCAATACAAGGTGCGCTAGCCACGAATGTTGGTTATATCGGTGTCATGGGTAGTCGTAAGACTCATGCCAAACGTCTTGAACGACTGACCGAAGTCGGGGTAACAGCCACAGCCGATCTTGATCGCTTGATGTCGCCGATTGGTCTTGACATCGGTTCACGTACCCCTGAAGAGACGGCGATTTCAATTTGTGCCGAAATTATCGGTAAGCGTGTTGGGCGGGCCATACCGTCATTGAGTCAGGGCTCCGGGCCTATCCACAAGTAAGACACACGACACTCTTCTAACTTTGGTGTTGTTTCAAAGAACAACAACCTCTCAAGACTCCTAAAACAATTTCACATATCAACGTGAAATCAGAGTATCGTGAGGGCAGTAACCGACTTGAAAAATTTGTGGCTGGTCAATTTCGGTAGCGCGCCTCATCTGTAAGGAAACGAACGAAGGCATTTTTCTGTAATTAAACACCTATAATTTAGTACTTAATATGAAGATTTGAAAGGCTCAAGAAATGTCTATTTCTCAGAAGACGCTCAAGGCGAAAAGTGCCCTACAACAAGAAGTTGTCGCTGAGCAGTTGCGTAAACAGCGACTAAACGCTGAACTAAGCCAAGACTCACTCGCAGAACTTGCTGGCATAGACCGAAAAACGATCAACCGAATCGAAAACGGTCACTTCTCGCCAACTCTCGACACAATTACACGGTTGTGCATCGTGCTTGAGATCACACCAGGTACTTTATTAAGTAGTGGTCGATCAGCTTCTAAAAAATAATTACACCGTGGCGTGTTAGTGAACGCCCAGCCATCGACCGTTGCAATACTGCTCGCGGCAGGTGGTGGCACTCGTTTCGCTGGTGCTGAGCACAAATTAACTGCGCTGATTTCTGGTCGTGCGGTCTGGGCATGGTCATTGCAACATCTGCTTGAAGCCGAATTTAGACATGTCGTGGTCGTCACTGGCGCAGTTGAGTTGAACTCTGTGTTTGATTCATCAAATTTTGAAACAAAGAGTGCGTTTACGATTGTTCATAATCCAAGGTGGCAATCTGGGTTGGCTAGTTCGCTCCAATCCGGAATCGACTTTGCGCGAAATCTTGATGCCCAAGCCGTTGTTATCGGTCTGGCTGATCAACCTGCGGTTCTTGCCACAGCGTGGCTATCTGTGGCTGCCTCTAGCGCTCCACTGGCGGTTGCGACATACAACGGAGTCCGTGGCAACCCAGTGCGCCTGCATGCAGAACTTTGGCAACTACTACCACAGACTGGCGACGACGGAGCACGTTTACTTTTTAAATCGCACCGAGATTTAATCGAAGAGATCCCCTGCTCTGGCTCGGCACAAGATGTTGATACTTTGGCAGACCTTGCAAGCGTTCAGAAAATGTTTGGGGACAAAAATGCCTAGTGCAACAGAACATGATGTTGCCCGAGTCACCGAGCTTCTCGGACGGCGACCTCAAGGAGATTTTGAAGTCGTCGTACGCAACTCAGAGGGCGACCCTGTAGTTGTCAAAAATGCTCCGTTACTTTACGACGGCACGCCAATGCCGACGAGATTTTGGTTAGTTGGCGCAGAAAAACATTTGCTCGTAAGTCGTTTAGAGTCTGCAGGTTGCATTGATCTCGCTGAAAGCGAAGTCGACCAACAAGAACTGGTGCAAACTCACTTAAATTATGCAGTCGAGCGTGACAGCCAGATCTCTGCCGATCATGTCGGTCCCCGCCCGCATGGTGGAGTCGCGGGTACTCGAACTGGCGTGAAGTGCCTGCATGCGCACTATGCACACTGGCTTGCAGGTGGAAAAGATGTCGTCGGTGCTTGGGTTGCAAACCGGCTAGCCGAATAGCTAGCCGAATAGTTCTCGCTCAGATTAGGGTTTGTCATCAATGAAATCAGTATTTGCCGCCATTGATATTGGCAGTAACTCAACGAATTTATTGATCGCCAATAGCGCCGGCGAAACTATCGAGAGAATTGTTCGCTCAACCCGACTAGGCGCTGGCGTTACGAAAACAGGTTTGCTCGGCGCTGAATCAATTGAACGGACAGTGTCGTGCATCAGCGACTATGCCACGCTGATTGAAAAACATCAGGTGACCGAAATTCGAGTCGTCGCCACAGCAGCCTGTCGCATGGCTAGCAACACTGCCGAATTTTTTCAACAAGTAAAGACCGCAAGCAACTTTTCACCAGAATTGATTTCTGCAGAGCAAGAAGGCGAACTTTCTTTTAGCGGAGCGACAACATCATTTGCACGATCATCGTCAAAGCAAATTTTGGTGATCGATATTGGCGGTGCATCAACCGAATTAATGCTCGGCGCAGATTCTTTGAAGACGACAGTCAGCCTTCCATTTGGTGCCGTCACAGTTAGTGAGAGCGAATTACATCGCGATCCACCGCGACCAGAAGAATTAACCAACGCAATTTCTCTCGTGTCTGATGCCGTTGATGATGCAGTACACATGAATCCAGAGTTTGCTGGCGCCGATCAGATAATTGGCATCGCCGGAACGATCGTCACGGTGGCGGCAGTTGAACTTGGGTTACAACAATTTGATGCCAGCAAATTGCACTCAATGTGCCTAAAACGCGAGGCAGTTGAAGATGTTTTTCGGACACTCGCCACAGAACCCTTAATTGACAGGGTGTTCAACCCTGGTCTGCCACGCGACCGAGCCGACATTATCGTTGGTGGATGTTGTGTACTTGTAGCAGTGATGCGAAGACTACAAATCTCTGAGTTAATCGTCAGCCAACACAATTTGTTGGACGGGGTAATTAACAGTTTGCGAGAAAAAAACTCGTGAGTGGCGCCGCAAAATATTCTGCCAGCGCTGCGAATACAGCCAGCACAACTTTTCGCAGCCAGCATCCAGCGGGCTCACCAGTAACACCAAGTGCGCCACTGAATCTTTACGGCAAGCGAATCATGATGCGCCCGCTTGTCCCGAGTGATTTTGTGGCATGGAGCGAAGTGCGCCGTCGAAATGGTGAGTGGCTTTTAGTCTGGGAGCCACAACGCTCAGAATATATTGCCGACCCCGCAAAGGATTCGCAGGCATTTGATCGTCGTTGTGTGGCTCGTGACCGTGAACGACAGGCTGGTACTTCGTACACACTTGGTTTATTTATTGAGGACACTTTCGCGGGTGAAGTCAACCTAAATAACGTCGTGCGAGGCGCAATGCAAACTGGCACGGTTGGATACTGGATCGATCGCACGCATGCCGGTCATGGCTATGTTGCCGAAGGAGTGGCAGTGCTGGCGCACTTTGCGTTTGAAGAATTGAAACTCCATCGAATTGAAGTCTGCATCATCCCGCGAAATACAAACAGTAAAAAAGTGATGGAGAAACTTTCATTCCGCCTTGAAGGTCTGTCCGAAAGATTTCTAGAAATTAATGGTGTCTGGGAAGATCACCTGCGATACGGATTCACAATTGAAGAATGGCACAACCGTAAATCTGCGATAACACAACAATGGCTAGCCGCTAAATCTTAAATTGCTGTTATTTGTGCAGCCCGCGCTCGGCGTAAAGCCTTTCGACGCTTCCATGCCTTTGTCTTCCAATGTTTCAAACTTCGGCCGTTACTCTTTCTAAGACCGATTTGCGAATCATGGTGATGCAGTGGTTTCCAATTAGTACCAGGTTCATCAATATCTTCTGGCTCGACACCATGTTGAACCTGTTCAGTAATTAAATGCAACTCTGCATGTATTCGGTGACGCTCGTTGTGAGCGTGCGCTCGCAACTCTTGTTTTACTGGCGGAATTGCTTCAACTCGCCTGTGTCGCTGACTCATCTTTTTCCCTCCATCACTGGAAATACTTGAATGTTCTAGCTGCTCTAAGCGCTACCGTACCCTATTTTTTCAAGCCAAGTCGTAGTCTGCGAAAACTAATTAAAAAATTTTTGAAGGCTACGACTTCTTTATTCGGCTTTGCAATGCAGCAAGACGCTCGGCGAACCATGGCTGGCGAGTTGTCCAAACCTGTGGATCAAGTTCTTTGGCGATCGCCTCACTGTGCGTGGCTATGTTCGCCATCTCTTGAATTGTGCGCTTTGTGATGATTGCCAACTCGCGAGGCACACTCGCCGCGCGAACCGCCATTAGACGCGACGCCGAAATCAACTCTTCGTCGGGAACACATTTGTAGGCCAAACCAACTCGCTGTGCCTCTTGGCCATCAAGAATCTCACCGAATACGACTGCAGCCATTGTCGCTTGCGGACCAGCGATGTTTTGAAACATCCATGTGTGACCACCACCTGGGTGCAAACCAATTTGCAAAAACCGAGTATCGAATTTTGCGCGATGAGCCGCAATTCGGACATCACAACACAATGCGAGATTCATACCAGCACCAACTGCTGCTCCATTGACGGCAGCAATCGTCGGCAAAGGTGTCCGCGCGATGCGCAAAAAACCTTCGTAAATTCGACTCAGTGATTCGCCGTCTGCTTCGGCGAGATTTCCTAAGTTGGCCCCAGCGCAAAATGCGGGGGCGGCTCCAGTGACGATAATTGCGCCAATAGTTTTATCGGCTTCGATTTCATCCATTGCTTGCTTGATATCGCCAACCATTTCGGCTGTCATTGCGTTGCGCTCGGCAGGATTATTTAGCGTCAGGGTGGCTACACCCTCACTACGTTCAAGGATTATCAGACTCATGAGCATTTAGTTTCGCACATTGTTAGCGTGATAGCCACATGCTCGACCATGTTTTTAGCGATGCGATTGGCGCGCTGCGCGATGCCTTTACGAATGCGTTTTTAGAGCGCCAGGCATTTGATGAACACTTTCAGTCAGACATGTTGCTCGGCGATCTCGTCTGGGAAACAAGTTACGGCTTACCCGGAGAGGGCCACCCACCGCGGGTTGTATCGCACATCACATTGACTTGGCCGAGTTGGAGCCAAGCAAATTATCGGGCCTGGTACACCGAAGAAGTTTTTCATGAGTCACCCGAAATTGAAATGGAAATTGTCTTTCGTGTGCAACGACTTGCTGGCCAACCAGATTCTTCTCTTGTAACTGAAATCACGCCACTAAAGAGTCCTCAAATTAGTGCCAGTCAACTTGAGCGCGAAAGCATCACCATTGAAATCACCCACCCAACACTGCCTACTGAGCGCATTGACTATGCGATCGAAGTTACGTATACGGGAGACTATGAACTCGCTGAAGAAACTTTGCAAGATGGCACGAGCAAACTTTTAGATGAGCACTTCTCGACACTTGGTGGATGGATCGCTTCGACTCTCGTCAAACTTGGCGACTTACAACTTGAGTTTTTGCCCGCCGACGAAATCTAGGTTGCTTTACTAAGCAGCAAACTTTCTACTGTAAGTTTTTTGGTACGACTGTATTTAATGGCACTAGTGGGCGCGAGCCCATGTGCGAAATAACTTCTGAGGCGACAATCGAACCGATCTTTCCACATTGTTCAATTGGTTTGCCACGCACGAAACCAAACAAGAAACCTGCTGCATACATATCACCAGCGCCTGTGGCGTCTACGACGCTGTCAACTGGTTCTGCATCAATTATTACAACTTCGTCACCGTCGATCACGACCGAGCCGTGCTCGTTGCGCGTCACCGCTGCAAATTCGCAGTCGTCTCGCAACTTATGTAACGCGTCATTGATTGAGTCAACTTGATACAGCGCCTTGATTTCGTCCTCGTTCGAAAACAAAATATCAATATCATTTTTGACAAGAGATAGAAAGTCTTCACGGTGACGATCAACACAAAATGAATCAGAAAGAGTTAGTGCGACTTTTCGACCAGCAGCGTGCGCATATTCGGCGGCGACACGAAATGCTTCTTTGGCTGCGTCACGATCAAACAAATATCCTTCAAGCATTACAACTGC
>CAMAWU010000045.1 GCA_945862025.1 Ferrithrix thermotolerans DSM 19514
GACCAGATTCTGCTATTGCTGAAACTGACCTTTTGCACCCCCAACGGGATTCGAACCCGTGCCGCCACCTTGAAAGGGTGGTGTCCTAGGCCACTAGACGATGGGGGCAGGGACCTACTATCCGTTGAGAACTCTTGAAATCTATCACCACAAACTCAGGAAAACCTAAGAACCAGTGAAAAGAATTTCGAAAAGAGTTATAGCCCTTCACTTTGCGCACTAACCGTCCATTCAAGTAGCCACCCGAGATAGTCGTAAAGTTCGCCGTGGATCAACTTTTCTTCGTCTGATTCGGTCTCGGGTGATTTTGATTGCCGTGATTCGATGTTCAGGTCGCCGTAATCAGACTCAGCAATATCTAAAGTCGTGCCGATTACTAGTCGTAACGAATTAATACTTTTGGCAAATGCATCAATTTCTGACTCAGTCAGTTCGTCGCTACGAGAGATCACTGCCAATGCAGTGTCAATTGACGCAAGTCGCGATGCCAGCAATTCGTCGCGCATCAAGCGTTGATATTCAGCATCTTTTTTTGCGTCGTTGTGATATGCCGTCGGAAATAATCGTCGAAGCGAGGCGTCATCGGTTGTCGTCAACATAGAGTCGCGTAGTTGAGAAATCAAATGTGTCAAGACTTCGCAATGGTCTTTAGGCAACACCAACCTATATTTACCAGTTTTCATGCGAGTTACCGGACCTCTATTTATTTTCACAATGTCTCGTGCTCCATCGTCGCCCATAAGCCATGTTCGTGTAACCGATAAACATCAAATTCGGCACGCTCGCGCGAACCATTTGAGACGACTGCCCGACCTTTATGGTGAACATCGAGCATCAACTCGGTTGCTTTTTCGAGACTGTAACCAAAAAGTTTTTGAAACACGAAAGTCACATATGACATCAAATTGATTGGGTCATTCCAGACAATGACGATCCATGGTTTGTCTGACTTCGTCGCATCGTCAACGTCTGGGTCTAAAACCTCAGCAGGCTGAACATTGGCCACAGCCAGATACTTCATCTCTCTATTGTGGCTGAGCCGTGTCTTGTTGATGGCTAATTTGCTGGGTGATTTTAGTTGGGCTTTGGTGTTCAAGCATCGTACGCTTGGCGCGTGCCTCTCAACGTTCGCCCCGTAGTTCCTTCGCGGTTGTTCTCGCACCAATCAAAGCGTTCTCCAAAATCAGTTGTCGGCGGATACATCGCTTTGACGAAACCACGAATCATTGAACTGCTTTTGGTTACAACGGTGCCAACGATGGTGTTGGCTGCCGGCAAGTGGCCGGCCTGGTCGCTAATTGCAATTACTTTGCTCGGCGGTTCGCTTGCTGCTGGTGGAGCGAATGCAATGAATATGTATATCGATCGGGACATTGACAAATTAATGAAACGCACACAGACTCGTCCGCTCGTCACTGGATTAATTGCGCCGAGGAATGCACTTGTGTTTGCGATGATTTTGGAAGTGATCGCATTTGCGATTTTGTGGGCTGGTGCAAATCTTTTGTCTGCGTGTCTGGCATTAAGTGCCACGGCGTTTTATGTTTTTATTTACTCACTGTGGTTGAAACGGACGAGCAAACAAAACATCGTCATCGGCGGAGCAGCAGGTGCAGTGCCAACTCTTGTTGGTTGGGCCGCGGTGTCTAACTCTGTCGGCTGGCCAGCAGTTTGGTTATTCATAATTATTTTTCTGTGGACCCCACCACATTTTTGGGCTCTGGCTATTCGGCATGCAGATGAATACCGAGCAGCAGATGTGCCAATGTTGCCGGCGGTTGTCTCAATTGAGCGCACCGTTCGGACGATGGTTTGGTACACGATTATTCTTGCGATTTCAACTTTGGTGTTAATCCCAGTTGCCAATCTTGGCTGGATTTATGGAGTGTCGGCAATTGTCTTGGGTTTTGGCTTTTCAATAGGCACAGCGATGCTTGGTCGCAAACCAACCGAGGCTTGGTCAATGCGGGTCTTCTCGTTCTCGATTACATATGTGACTGTTCTTTTTGGCGCTCTGATGGTTGATGTACTCGTTTAAAAATTGTCTAAAAACTTGTCCATAAACCCATCGAAAATGCAATCTATTCGTGAACTTCGTGCAATAAAGAAGTTTCCAAGCCAAAGCGCTTAACTGTTAGCGTTATCTGAGTTATGACAGCCATTGAAACGAATTCACCGATGATCGCATCGACTTTGAGCGACGATTCTGGCTTGAGCATTTTTAGCGCAATTTCCGAATGGTTAACGACGACCAGTCATCAACGAATTGGTCGATTGATGGTTTCTATTTCTTTGCTTTGGACATTAGCCGTTGTGGCTGTTGGTCTACTTCTGGGTGTTGAAAGAATTAGTTCATCTAGCGATTTGATTGATGCCACAAGTGCGCCACAGTTGTTTTCTATTTTCCGTGTGGGACTGATCTTCGGATCGATGGCACCAATGGCTTTAGGGATCTCAATGGCGATTGTGCCGATGCAAGTTGGTAGTCAAGTTATCGCGTTTGCACGTGGCGCCTTGTTTGGTACTTACCTGTGGTGTTTTGGGATGATCATTGTTGCTGTGTCTTACATCGGCAATGGTGGACCTGGTGGTGGCGACCGACAAATGGTTGACTTATTTTTGATCGGAATGGGTGTTGTAATTGCCGGACTGTTAATCGTAAGCGCAAGCATCGCGACTACAGCATTGACATCTCGTCGCGCAGGATTGACTCTTGCTGATTCACCAATTTATGTTTGGTCTTCACTCGTTACGAGTGTTTCACTAATTCTCACACTTCCAGTGATGGCCGGTGCATTAATTTATGTAGCGGTAGACCACACTTATGAGAGAGCGACATTTGGTGCAACCGATGGAGTTAACGCATGGATCGGCTGGGCTCTCACTTCTCCACAAATATTTTTATTTTCGATTCCAACGCTTGGGGTTTTAGCGCAAATAGTTGCAACCATGACTCGGGGTAAACAACCACTGCGCGGCGGCTTATTAATTGGTGTCGGTTTGACTAGCACCGCCTTAATCGGAGCAGTGACTCAGTCTTTTTATTCAGTCCAATTTGATTCTCAACTTGCAGATTTTGCAAAAAGTCTGTTGCCATTTTTAATGTTCAACGCACTACCGATTCTTGGTGTGCTGATTGTTATTGCGCTTTGTTTATTGGCGATGAAAAATGAAAAAGCAAAACCCAGTGCACCATTTGTACTTGCCTTTTTTGGTGTTGGCATGGTTTTAACCGGCATGATCGGCAATGTTTTACTTCGGATCACTGATTTGAAATTATCAAACACAGTGTTTGACGAAGCTGTGCTCGTATATGTCGGTTATGGGATTGTTCTTAGTTCACTGGGTGCGATTGCACATTTTGGTCCACGAATTTGGGGACGAAAAATGCCAACCATGCCGGTCATTGGTCTTGGTTTGATCGGTGTTCTGGGTGTTGTATTAGCCGCATTGCCCTATTACATCGCCGGCTTTACTGATCAACCAGCAGCCCGCATCACTGGCGAGTTGGGAAACAACAGTCAAATCTGGAACTCAATCGCGGCAATTGGCCAAGCGATTTTTCTAGTGTTCTTGGTTGCGTTCATTGGTCTTGTATTTAAATCAGCACGATCTGGCGAGATCGCTGATGAAGAAATTTTTGAAACAGTATCGGCAAACTCATGAGCACTAACTTATGAGCACTAGCGCAACTGCACTTAACGCCGGACCAAAAATTGCGATGCGTCGTCAGGCTTTAGTTTTGAGCGGCTTGCTTTCGTCGGCTAGTGCGATGTTGATCGGCTCAATGCTTGCTATCTGGTTGCAGTTCAGGGCCAATGCACCGCTTAGAGAATCTTCGGACGGCACCAAGATGTTGCGCGATTGGTTGCCAGAAAACATCAAGATCCCAGAAGTTGCGACAAACACGATGATGTTGACGATTGTGATTACCTGCATCATGGTTCAGTGGGCTGTTTATGCTTCGCGTCGAGCCGACTCAAAGCACACAACTCTTGCGCTGGGCGTTGCGTTGCTGACACAGATCGCAATGATTAACGCGCAAATCGCTGTTTATCTACAGATGGATATTGGTGTTCGCGACAGCAGTTACACAACGATGTTTTATGCGATAACGGCAACAATGACTCTTTTAATAGTTATTGGTTTGGGATTTACTTTGGTGGCAATGTTTAGATCAATTGCTGGTCGTCTTAGCGATCACGATCTGATTGTCGCACATGCTGTTTATTGGTATTCGCTGACTGTAATTTTTGCAGCGATGTGGTTCGTTGTGTACGTACAAAAGTAGGGATGATGTTTTCGACTGGCTTTAAATATTTTATTGGAGTGACTGTACTTTCAGTCGTTGCTTTGATCATGTCGTTATTTGTATTAGATCAGGTTGCTCTCGCAGGTGTTGCGATCAGCATGTTGATTGTTGTGACTGCACTTTTGGCCGGCATCGCTGTTGTTACTCGGGATGGGCAAACAAAAACTTCTACTCCTGAATTATCAAAAGACTTAACTACGAAAAGTATCTGGCCACTTGTGACGAGCATCGGAGTGGTGCTGCTGGCACTCGGACTTGTTATTTCATCGCTGGTTTTTTTCAGTGGCGTGATCGTCCTACTTGCGGCGCTTGCTGAGTGGATGGTTAAATCTTGGAGTGAGCGATCATCAAGGGACGCAAGTTACAACTCATCTGCCCGCAAGCGATTATTGAACCCAATTGAGTTTCCAGTTCTTGCTGCGCTTGGACTTGGCGTCGTAATCTACTCATTTTCACGAATTATGCTCACAGTTAACAAATCAATCGGCGCATCGCTATTCATTGTTTTCGGTTTGGTCGTATTAATTACTGGAATTTTATTTGCAGTCAAGCCAAATATGAAGCGCTCTTTGGTAGTAGCGATTTGTGTGCTTGGTGCAGTTGGAATCTTCGTAGCCGGAATTATTAGTGCATCGACTGGACTGCGCGAAGATCTCGTCATTGCTAAAAGTGAATCACATGAGCATCCGGAATGCGGCGCAGAACGCTCAGAGCACTTTGACAAACTTGCCGAAGGCAACTTGTCATTACGCAGTTCAGTAGATGCAACTATTGAACTAGTTGACGGCAAACTGACAGCGCGAATTGTTGGGTTTAATAAACCGCAGAATTCTGTGACAATTCGACGATCAACAGCAACCAATTTTATTTTTCACAATTTGGATGCCAAGGAATATCGGCTAGTCGCCGATCTTGGTAATCGTGCGGTCGCTGAGCCCGAGGGAAAAACCGAAAAGAACCTAGTCTGCACTCAGTTAACGGCTCAAGGTGCTGAGCAGGCATTAGTACTGAAAATTGACAAACCAGCAACCGTTGGAACCTCATATATTTTGAGCGTTCCAGGTATTGAGGGTCAGAGTATTGAGTTGGTCGTGCCGTGAATCACTCTCAACGACACAGCAACCTAAAGACCCGTGTGGCTAGCGTTTTGCTTGTGACTAGTAAAAAATATCAAAAAATTTTTGGTGTTGCAATGGCGACAATGTTTGCTGCAGGTTGTGCGCAAAATGCCCCGCAAGATACGTGGCAACCAAAAGGCCCGAATGCAAAAATTATTGATGATCTGCAACAACCAGTTTTTGCAGTAGCTGGAATCATCGGGTTAATTGTTGCTGTAGCAATAATCTACGTTGTATTTAAATATAAAGATCGCGGCCAGGCAATCCCAGAACAAACTCACGGCAAGCCAGCACTTGAAATTACTTTGACGATTATCCCGGCTCTAATTCTTGCTGTTGTCGCGGTGTTTACTTTTGGTGCAATCTTCAAACTTGCCAAGACTGATGACACTGAAATGATTATCAACGTCACTGGTCAGCAGTGGTGGTGGGAATATGACTATCCAGCACAAAATGAATTCGGCATAAATCAACCGATCATCAGTTCTGGTCAACTTGTAATGCCGGTCGGCACCAAAGTTTTATTGCGCGAAACGAGTCGCGATGTCATCCACTCATATTGGATTCCGGCTCTTAACGGCAAACGCGATGCGGTGCCAGGTCGGGTGCAAACCCTGCGTTTAGAAGCCGATGCGCCGGGACTATTTGCAGGTCAATGCACCGAGTTTTGCGGTTTGTCGCATGCCAACATGCGAATGGAAGCAATTGCATTGAGCAAAGCGGACTTCGCAAAGTGGGTTGCCAATCAGCAAGCTGCGTATGTTGCGCCAGCAAAAGATTCTTTGGCACAACAAGGCGAAGCAGTGTTTTTGAACCAGTGCGTTCGTTGTCATCAAGTCAATGGTCTTTTGCGTGCTGACGGTACACCGGCAATCGCTGCCCCAGACGAAAATGTTTGGTCTGGTGCTGCACCAAACTTGACGCATTTGATGTCGCGCAACACTTTTGCTGGTGCAACTTTTGATCTACTTTCAAAGCAGTGTCGAGACGAAGTTTGGAACGCACCAAGCGATGAGATTGGTGCAAAATATCTTGCCGGCGTGACAGAGGATTGCTTGAATCAAAAAGATCTGCGTGCGTGGTTGCGAAACGCACCAGCGATGAAGCCAATGTATGCAAACCCAACACAATTAACAGCTACCGGTGGCAAATATCGTGGCATGCCTTATCTCGCTCTAAGCGAGGATGACATCAGCAAACTGGTCGCCTACCTTTTAACCCTGAAGTAACAACAGAAACCGAGAGCAACGATGGCAATTATTGAGCGTGAGACAGAAGTGATGGTTCCAGTTACTGTTACGCCAACTTCAACTTATGGGGTTCTAAAGCGACCAGTCTCCGCAACCGGATGGCGTGCGTGGGTGTTTACTGTTGATCACAAAAAGCTTGGTTTAATGTACGGCGCCACTGCGATGTTCTTTTTTATCGTCGGCGGAGTTGAAGCACTGTTGATTCGACTTCAACTCGCAGCACCTAACGGCAAAGTTTTAAATGCAGATCTCTACAATCAAATGTTCACGATGCACGCAACAACAATGGTGTTCTTGTTCGTCATGCCGATGGCGGCTGGATTAGCAAACTATTTCATTCCACTACAAATTGGTGCGCGCGACGTCGCCTTTCCGCGAATCAATGCTTTGGGTTTTTGGCTGTTGTTGTTCGGTGGAATTTTCATCAACTTGTCGTGGTTCCTTGGCGGCGCAGCCGATGGTGGTTGGTTTATGTACGCACCAAACTCTGGGCCGGTGTTCTCACCAACTAACGGAATTGACTTTTGGGCATTTGGTTTGCAGATTGCAGGTATTGCCTCACTAACTGGTGCAATCAATTTGATCGTCACGGTTCTTAACATGCGAGCGCCTGGTATGACTTTGATGAAGATGCCAATCTTCACTTGGATGATGACAGTGGTGCAGTTCTTGTTGCTATTTGCAGTGCCTGTAATCACTGTTGCGTTGTTCTTGCTTTCGTTTCAGCGCAATTTTGGTGCGCGTTTCTTCGACGTCGCCGCTGGTGCAGACCCGTTGCTGTGGCAGCACTTATTTTGGATTTTCGGTCATCCAGAGGTTTATATTCTCGTCTTGCCAGCGTTTGGAATTGTTTCCGAAGTTCTGCCGGTGTTTTCTCGCAAACCTTTATTCGGGTATCCATTCGTTGTGTTCTCTGGTGCAGCGATTGGCTTTGTCGGTTGGGGTGTTTGGGCCCACCATATGTTTGCTTCTGGTCTCGGACCAGTTTCAGTCGCAGTCTTTTCGTTGACGACAATGGCGATCGCCGTGCCAACGGGTGTAAAAATAATTAACTGGACACTGACGATGTGGGGTGGGAAGTTGTACTTCTCAACTGCGATGAAGTTTTCAATCGGGTTAATCGTTTTGTTCACCGTGGGTGGACTTTCAGGAGTGACTCACTCTGTAGCCCCATCGGATACGCAACAAACTGATACGTATTACATTGTTGCGCACTTTCACTATGTTTTGTTCGGCGGTGCCGTGCTCGGATTCTTCTCGGGATTTTATTATTGGTGGCCAAAAATGTTTGGCAAAATGCTTAATGAAAAGCTTGGAGGCTGGAACTTTTGGTTGATGGTGATCGGTATGAATCTAACCTTTGGGCCGATGCATATTCTCGGCTTGCAAGGCCAACCTCGCCGGATGTACCAATGGACAGAGGCTCGCGCAGGAGAAGGTTTTTTTAATCTCGCATTTTGGAACTTAATTGCTTCAATCGGATCGTTTGTTCTAGCCGTGGGAATATTGTTGTTCTTAATCAACGTCGTGATAACTGCACGCAATCCGACAAAGTCTCCACTTGATCCATGGAACTCGCGCAGTCTTGAATGGATGACGAGCAACCCACCAAAAGAGCACAACTTTGATGTAATCCCAACAGTGCATCATCTTGACGAATTCTTCCATCGCAAATACGAAGAAGATTCAGCGACGCACACAATGCGACAGATCGCCACAGCCGAAGAAATTATGGCCGAACAAGAACGAAATGCCGACAAACATATTCATATGCCGTCGCCGTCGTATTGGCCAATTGTTTTGGCGGGCGCCGTCCCGATAATCACATTCGGAATGATCTTCTCGCATTTAATTGCCGTGATCGGTGGAGTGATTTTATTATTCGCAGCATTCGGTTGGGCGCTAGAGCCAAGCACCGCGCCTGAGTCGGATTTTGAAAACAACTCTTCGCAAGGGACCGCATTAGACAAGGTTGGTCACTAATGACTGATGCAGTAGTTCACGGTCATGAATCAAGCACAGGTATTTCAAACGTCAAATTAGGCATGTGGGCCTTTCTTGGCTCAGAGTGTTTGTTGTTTGGTGGTTTGATCTCGACATACATGCTCTATCGTGGCCGAGTCACTGGTGGACCACGACCAGCGCAGATTTTTGATATTCCGTTTACTTCGGTAAGCAGTTTCGTGCTTTTGATGAGTTCGTTGACAATGGTTTTGGCGGTAAGTGCAGCACACAAAAACGAAGATCGTAAAACCAATCTGTGGCTGACAGTAACCGCACTTTTAGGGGCGACATTTGTTGGTGGTCAGGTTTATGAGTTCACTGCTTTTTATAACGAAGGTCTAGGTTTTTCGACAAGTTTGTTTGGTTCAAGTTTTTACACACTTACTGGGTTTCACGGTGTGCACGTCACAGTAGGAATCATTATGTTGATGGCGCTTGTAGGTATCTTCAAACGCAGTGAGGTGCCTGGCAAAAAAGCAGAAGTTGTTGAGATGATCGGTCTCTACTGGCACTTCGTTGACATTATTTGGATCATCATCTTCACTCTCGTTTATTTGATTCCGGTTTGATCATGACTACAGACACAACACACACCGCAACAAGTGCCGAGCACTCCGAAAATCACGGCATGAGTACGGCTGGATATATACGAATCGCGGCTATCTTGGCTGCAATCACCGCACTTGAGGTCTCAACTGTGTATATCGACTTTGGTCCGTTCTTTTTGCCAGCATTATTAATCATGATGGCTGTCAAATTCGTAATGGTCGTAAGTTACTTCATGCATCTGAAGTTTGATAACAAAATATTTAGTCTTATGTTCTACGCGGGTTTAATTTTGGCTGTAGGTGTTTACGCTGCATTTCTGGCGACATTCAAATTTTTTATTCAATAACTAATCGAAAGTACAATTTATGATCGCTGTTTCGGCTGATCTGTTAGTCAGTCCGTGGAGATTTCAGGCTCACCCCGAAGTTTGGCTGTTGGTCAGTGCACTTTTGGGTGCCTATATTTACGCAGTGCGTGTTATTGGTCCGGTTGCTGTTAAATCAGGACTAGTGACAACTCGAAAGCAAAAAATTGCTTTCGCTGTCGCAATCTTGATGTTGTGGCTGGGTTCTGATTGGCCAGTTCACGATATTGCGGAAGAGTATTTATATACAGTTCACATGGTCCAACACATGGTGTTGTCGTATTTCATGCCACCACTTGTTTTGCTGGCAATCCCAAAATGGCTGTTTGATTCGGTTTTCGGTCAAGGTCGGGCACGTCGGGTGGTTTCTTTTCTTGCAAAGCCAGTAATTGCTGGCGTTGCATTCAATTTAATTGTGATGATTACACACATTCCTGATGTTGTGAATCGCAGCGTCTCGAACGGTCTGATGCATTACAGCTTGCATGTGGCGCTAGTGCTCACCGCGCTTCTCGTCTGGATGCCAATTTGTGGACCTGATCGACAATTGCATTTGCAATCGGGTGGAAAGATGATTTATTTATTCTTGATGTCTGTTGTGCCGACGGTGCCTGCTGGCTGGTTAACTTTTGCAGAAGGCGTCGTATATAAGCACTACGACACACCAGTTCGAGTTTGGGGAATGTCGGTTACGACGGATCAACAAGTGGCAGGTGCGATGATGAAAGTCGGCGGATCATTTTTCTTGTGGTCAATTATTATTTTCATTTTCTTCAAACGGTTTACACCTGCATTCTCAGGTGATAGGTCGTATGTTGCTCAAACTAATTCAAATAGTGAAGTGGCGTTGACTTTTGCTGATGTCGAAGATGCTTTCGGCCGCGTGCCGCCTGCACGAGATCCGCTAATTCAAAATTAGATCTACCCGGACCATTTAAAAAAATTCACTGCACTAGTGCACGCCGTAATAGACCACACTCCGAGTATTACGAGCGATTTCATCGCTAGGTCTTGCCCATTGACACCTGCGCGAAGGAGTTCGCTTAGGGCAGTGCTGGGCAACCACTGCGCAAAAGACTCAGCAATTCGTGGTAATTCATCATTTGGCAAGATCACCCCACCAAGTAGCAACAGAACAAGATACAGACCGTTCTGAGCAGCCAAGTTAACTTCGGCGCGCAGTCGGCCAGCAAGAGTGAGACCAATCCCAGCAAAACAAATCGTGCCAAGTGCAATTGTCACAACGATCAGCAGCCAGTTTGAATCATTGGGTCGCCAACCAAGTGCGAGACCAACCATTGTGATTAAAAAAAGTTGTCCGATCTCAATGAAACACGTTGCGGTAATTTTCGCCAAAACCAATCTGCGAGTTCCTAACGGTGTGGTGCCGAGACGACGCAACACACCGTAACTGCGCTCAAAACCTGTGGCGATACCGAGACTAACCATTGCGCTCGACATCACCGCCAACGCTAAAACTCCTGGCACAAGAAATGCGATTGAACTCAGACCTTGGGTCGGCAAAATATCAACTTGAGAAAAAAACACCAATAACAGAACTGGAATACCGACAAGAAGCAGTAGTTGCTCGCCATTGCGAGCCATCACTATTAACTCTTGTCGAAGTTGCGAGCGAAACGGATTCACTTATCGACCCGTTCCGACGCACTGTTCAACTCGCGATAAATATCTTCAAGACGCGGTGCGCCAGAGTTTAAGTCGTTGAGGACAAACTTATTTTCGACAAACCAAGTACTTAAGCGAGCAATAAAACTTGCATCTGAACTTCGCAATAAGCGAATTTCAGTTCCATTCTGTTCGACGTGGCAATTCATGTGCTGGGCTAAGGCAGTCAGGTCAATTTCGTTCGTTGTGCGCAAAGTGACCGTTTGATTTGTGCCCAATAAATCTTGCAGTGATGAATCAGCAATCAGTCGACCGTGATTGAACATCACCACATGATCTGCCATTCGTTGCGCTTCATCTAATTCGTGAGTTGCAAGGATCACAGTGCACCCCGAGTTGGCTAAATTGCGAACAAGTTCTCGAATCAAATCTCGACCGACAATGTCAACTCCAGAAGTGGGCTCGTCTAGAAAGATCAATTCTGGTTTTGCGGCGAGCGCAAGCGCAAGTGAGAGTCGCTGCTTTTCTCCACCAGAAAGTTTTCGCCATGTTGCTTTGCGTTTGGAACCTAAATCGACAGCAAGAATTAAATCACTGGCGCGTTGACGATTGCCAAATAAATTGCAATAATGCTCGAGCACCTCCCCGACACGAGCGCTGGGATAAACACCACCATCTTGCAGCATCACCCCGATTCGTGAGTTCATCTCTAGTCGATCTCGTTGTGGATCAAGACCGAGTATCGAAACGGTGCCGCTCGTGGCGGTGCGAACTCCACTGCAGACCTCCATCGTTGTGGTCTTGCCTGCTCCGTTCGGACCAATTACTGCTGTTACTGAACCCGCCTTGGCATCAAACGAAATATTCCCGACTGCACGAAGATCTGAATAGTCGACCACAAGGTTGCGCACACTCAAAGCGTTTTCGCTGGTGCTGTTTCGCATATTCATCAACTTTAGGGTACGCAATTCACACTGCGACTTAGACATCTGACGGCTAATCTGACGGTGTGATTGATATCCGATTGCTTCGTTCTGAACCAGAGTTTGTTAAAACAGCGATGGCCCGTCGTGCTAAACCTGCACTTTTAGATGACCTAGAAAATGCTCAGCGACTTGACGCACGCTTGCGAGACATCACAACCGAGCGTGATGCGATTCGTGCTCAGATAAATACTGTTTCTAAAGACATTGCGACAATGCGTCGGACTAAAGACGATTCGGGCGCTGAAGCCTTGATGGACAAGAGTCGTGCCCTGGGTGAAACTGAAAAGAAATTAGCCAGCGAATATGACGAGGTAGGTTTTTCACTTCGTGAAGTTTTGCTGCTGATTCCAAATTTGCCCCACGAGCAAGTGAGTGATGGAAGTAGCGATAAAGACAACCAGGTTGTAAAAGGACCATTACAGATGCCGGTGCAATTTGAGAAGCACCAGCGTGTTCCACATTGGGAGACAGGGACTGCTCTTGGAATTCTTGACAATGAGCGTGCGACAAAGATAAGTGGATCAATGTTCACGATGCAACGCGGTCTTGGGGCAACTATGGCGCGAGCGTTGTGTCAACTCGCTCTTGATCGCAATGCTGACGCATTTGAAGAAATTCGTCCACCTAGTTTGGTTTTATCCAGCACATTGACAGCCACTGGCCAGTTGCCGAAGTTTGCGGATGATGCGTTTTCTATTGAGCGTGATGATCTGTGGTGTATTCCAACTGCGGAAGTACCACTGACAAGTTTGCACGCAGCCGAAACGCTGAACGCTCAAGACCTGCCGCTTCGATATATGGCGCACACATCGTGTTTTCGTCGTGAGGCTGGCTCGGCAGGTCGCGATACACGCGGAATGTTGCGCACACATGAGTTTGACAAAGTTGAAATTCTTGCTGTGACCACAGCGCAACAGGCGCCCGAGATGTTGATTGAACTAACGAATCGTGTTGAGGCAACAATTGCTGCACTTGGTTTGCCTTATCG
>CAMAWU010000046.1 GCA_945862025.1 Ferrithrix thermotolerans DSM 19514
GTCTCGCAATTTCGCGAACATCTTGGAATCACACGCAAGCACGCAGTGCCATTGCTTGAAGCTTTAGATAGTCGTGGAATCACCAAACGTCTGGATGATTTGCGAGTTGGTGGCGCACGATTAGTTAGTTAGCTAGCAAATTAGCTAGCGCAAAAATTTATTTCGGTTTGCGCATCTCTCGATAGTCACGTGCAGCGCCTTCGAGCGGTTCAACTTCTAGAGTCACTCCGTCAATTGCGGCAACTTTTAATTCTTGACCGTCATTAATTGGTGTCGAGCGATTAGTGCGTGCGCGCCAGTTGGCATCGTGAATCCGCACAATTCCAAGTGGATTAATTTCTCCGACTGCAACGCCGATACTTCCGATCATCCACTCACGACCAATCGTTGGCGTGGCAAATCTTGTGCGCACCATTGACGGCATGCCGACAACAAAAGCCAAAGAAATTGCCGCAACACCAGAAGCAAGTGTCAGCCAAGAAAGTCGAACATCGCCGCCGTCACTTGGTCTAAATAATGTCAGGCTGGCAATTGTAAATAGCGTGAGACCTAAGCCCGTAAAAAATCTCGGGATGCCGACCTGCACATCAATTGCCAGTATCAGCATTGCAATTAATAACAACACGAGACTTGGGCCACGCAACGGAAGCGTTGCCAGGCCGTGACTGCCGAGCACAACACAAACTGCACCGACTACTCCGGCAATGCCGATGCCTGCCGTAAAAAATTCAAAGATTAACAACGCAAGCCCAATGATGAAAAATAAATACGTCACGGGTGGACTTGCCGCTGTGTGTAACAAGCGCTCTAACAGTCCGAGTTTAAAGAATCGTGTTGTTGCAGCATCTCTAACCAGTTGTCCGTTTTCGTCTTTGGCGTCAACCACTGTGTGTAAGGTTTTGCCTTTAATTGTGAGACCGTCTAGGGCTAGCAACATGTTGCGCAACACCGGCACGCCTTCGTCGGCTGTCGTGAGTTTTAGCGCGCCGAGTTTCTTTGCCTGTTGTGAATTCAATGTTGAGGTTTGCAACTTTGTCGAGGCATCGCCGAAACTTATTTGACCAGCAGTTGTTGAAAGTAATTTTCCAGTTCTACCGATGCGTGTGCCATCGGCCATCGCCGAAACATCAGCAACGGCTAACAACTGTGCTGCAGCACCATAAGCACGGGCGGTAGTTGGCCCAACCCAAACACCAATCGGAATTTTTGAATTGATTATTCGGTTAAATAACTGTGTTAGCCGAGCCGAAGAAACCACACCACCCTGCGAGTTGACCTGCAGAATAATCGCTTGCGAAGTTGAGTTTTCGGCACGGTCAATTGCTTGTTCGATATCGTTTACCACGATTTCGTCTATTAATCCATTGACTTCGACAACATCAACAGGTGCAAGATCTATTGCTTGACCTGAAGAGATATCGTGCGCTTGAGCGGCGCCAGCAACAGCAAAAATCAAAGTCGCCAGCAAAATCAGAATTCCTGCCTTGACGATTGTTCGTAAATTACTGGCCACTGTGTGCAATTAACTCTCCGAAGGGTGTCTTGAGAAACTTACGCTAACATTTGCGCGTGCACATTTTGCTTGCGACAGATGCCCAGTGGGTTCTCGACGAAGTTCATGCTGCGCTGGGATCGCCTGAAACCTCGTTTGTCGTGTGCAGTGATGGTCGCGATGTGCCGCAAGCCATAAAGCAACGGACTCCAGATTTGGCGGTACTTGATTTACAGAGCGGCTCAATGGGAGCGATGGCAGTAACAATGGATTTGCGTTTGGATCACAGCGATGGGCGAGCACCAGAGGTACCAGTTTTAATGCTTCTCGATCGTGTCGCCGATGTTCATCTCGCTCGGCGAAGTGGGGCACAGGGTTGGTTGATTAAGCCGCTTGACTCGTTGCGTTTACGTCGTGCAGCAAATGCGATTGCTGCTGGCGAGCAATGGCACGAAGGTCTGTCGGTCGAAGCTTAAATATTATTTTCGGTTGCTGACGATTACTTCAGCAATTTGCAAAGCATTGAGCGCGGCGCCTTTGCGAAGATTGTCGTTCGAAACAAATAACACCAAGCCTTTATTTCCATCGATTGAGTGATCTTGACGGATTCGCCCGACAAAACTTGCGTTCTTGCCTGCCGCATCTAGTGGAGTCGGCACATCCATCAGACTCACTCCTGCTGCGCTTGACAAAATCTTTGTTGCTTCAGCCGGAGTGATCGCACGATCAAATTCAAGCGTTAGTGAGAGCGAGTGACCAGTAAACACAGGTACGCGAACACAAGTTCCTGATACGCGAAGATTTGGGATGTGCAGAATCTTTCGACTCTCGTTACGAAGTTTTTTCTCTTCATCAGTTTCTAACATGCCGTCATCTACCAAGGTGCCTGCAAACGGGATCACATTGTTTGAAATCGTTTTTGGAAACTTCACAGCCGGTAGAAACGAAATTGCTTCACCGTTGTAGGTCAGATCTTTTGCATTTGGGGCACCAAGTTTGATTTGATCATGTAGTTCGGCAACTCCAGAAACACCCATGCCACTAACTGCTTGGTATGTACTTGCAACCATTCGAACAAGACCTGCTGCATCATGCAACGGCTTGAGCACCGGCATCGCCGCCATAGTTGTGCAATTCGGATTCGCGATAATACCAAGTTTCGCCTGAGCGATATCTTCAGGGTTGACTTCTGAAACTATTAACGGCACATCAGGGTTCATTCTCCACGCGGAAGAATTATCAATTACGATCGCTCCGCGTTTTGCATAAACTTCAGCAATTGCACGCGAAGTGGTTGCCCCGGCTGAAAAAATAGCAATGTCTAAGTCGCTTGTGTCAGCAGTTGAGGCATCTTCAACAGTTATTTTTTGACCGTTCCAGTCAACGACACTGCCAGCGGACCTGGCTGAAGCTAAAAATCTGATTGATGTCGCCGGGAAGTTTCTTTCTACTAGCAACGTTTGCATCACGCTGCCGACCATTCCTGTCGCGCCAACTATTCCGAGTGATAATTTTTTTGCCACGCGTTTATGATACTTGAGCGACTAACCACCAGTGGCTTGGATTAATTCGGTTTATTGGGATTACTTTTATCGAGTTTTTGCCAGTGGTTAGTACTTTTAGTGTTCGCTTTTTTGAATGGAATACTTTTATTTCGGTTAGTTGCGGCGCGACTTTTGCTAACACGGTGTCCGGCTTGAGTCGGTTGGCTTGCCATCCAAATCTTGTCGACCATCGCCAACGTGCAAGACGAGGACCAATAATCGAAACCTTCCATAGGGACCGCATAATGATGCCTAGCGGTACGAGGGCGATATCGCTTCTGACCCAGGTTCGAAAATTGAGGATGATTGTGCCACCGCTGCGAGTAACACGGATCGCTTCGTTTACAAGTTCGAGCGCGTCTTGAGGCTGACAGTGTTGCAAAGTGATGTAACTAAATGCGATATCGACCGAGTTGTCGTTGAGGCTAAGTGTTCGTCCGTTGATCACATGCAATGTGTTTAAGCGATCAATTCGCCCGAGGCGCGCAACAGTCTGGCGACATCGCTCGAGAAATGCCGAGTCAACATCCGCGGCAATAACTTTTTCGCAGCGATTAGTAAAAGTCGAAGTCATCCTGCCGATTCCGCTTCCAATTTCAAGAAGCGTCGATGATTCAAAAGAAATATTTTCAAGTTCGAGCAAGCGAATATACCGCTGAACTTCTTTATCGCCCGTGGCTACAAATTCTTTGAGGTTTAATTCGTCACCAGTTTGATTATTGAATACCCATCCAGTCTCGCGAATTATTTCGTCAGCACTTAAGTCATTGTCGGCAAGATTTCCGGCGCGGCGCCACGGCAAATGATGAGAGCGTCGTGTTTGCATATTTCTGAAAAACCTACTTGCGTTCAGGAAGCGGTGCTGAATACTCTTCGCCACTATCAAGATTGAACGCTGTGTGTAATGCGCGTACCGCTGTTTCAAGCATCGGTGCCGCCACGACGACAGAGATGCGGATTGTGCTGGTTGAAATCATCTCGATGTTGACTTTATTGTCGGCCAGCACACGAAACATTTTGGCGGCGATTCCTGGACTTGATCTCATTCCTGCACCAACGAGCGAAACCTTGGCGATGTTCATATCTTGTGTTACGCCCGTCGCACCTACTTGCTTGGCGATTTGTTGCACAATCGGCTCAGCAATTGCAACATCTGTTTTTGGCAATGTGAAAGAAATATCTGTTGTGCCTGCAGTCGAAGTGTTCTGCACGATCATGTCAACATTGACATTTGCATTCGCCAGTGGTTCGAACAACGCGGCAGAAACGCCAGGTTGGTCAGGCACGCCCAACACAGTGATTTTTGCGTCACCTGCATCATGCACAACACCCGAGATAATTGGATCTTCCATTTTTTTGTCTCCTTTACGTTCTTCGCTCGTTACCCAAGTTCCTTGTTCCCAAGTAAAACTTGAGCGAACATGAATCGGAACATTGTGATTGCGTGCGAATTCAACACTGCGAAGTGCAAGAACTTTGCTTCCTGCTCCAGCCATCTCAAGCATTTCATCAAACTCAAGATGTTTTAGTTTTCGTGCCTGCGAAACAAGTCGTGGATCGGCGCTAAACACCCCGGTGACATCAGTATAAATTTCGCAAACATCGGCCTTAAGAGCAGCCGCGAGCGCAACTGCAGTCGTATCGCTTCCGCCTCTACCTAGTGTCGTGATTTCTTTGTCAGTGCTTACGCCCTGAAAGCCCGCGACGACTGCAACCTTGCCTTCACCGATTGCTTCGCGAACGCGGTCACCCTTGATCTCAAGAATTTTTGCGCGTGTGTGCACTGTGTCAGTGATGATTCCAACTTGACTGCCAGTAAAGCTCATTGCTTCAACACCAAGATCTTGTAACGCCATACACAAAAGCGACATACTGATGCGTTCGCCAGTGGTCAGCAACATGTCCATTTCGCGACCAGATGGCGCCGAAGAAACTTGTCGTGCGAGCTCCATTAAATTATCGGTTGCTTTGCCCATCGCCGAAACGACGATCACCAGCTGGTTACCTTCAGCTTTTAGAGCAGCAATATGTCGTGCGACATTTCGCATTCTCTCGGGGTCGGCCACTGAAGTACCGCCATATTTTTGAACTATCAAAGCCACGGCTTTCAACGCTAGCCGTGCAGGTGTTGTAGACCTGTAGCATTTTGTGATCATGGGAACAGACAAACGAAACCGCCAAAAAGAAAATCGTCGAGCGCGACAGTCCGAAGTTGCTCAACACACTCAGCGCCAAAAGTTGCGCCGCCGAATAACCCGATTTGCAGTGCTGATAGCCGTAGTTTTCGCGATAGTTGCGCTAATCCGATTTACTAGCAATAACGATCAAACAAACACAGCAACTAGCGACTCTTCGATTCCTGCCGACTCTGGTGCAGCGACTGAGTCAACAGTGACTCAAGTCGCGGGTGGGCCGTTTGTTTATGGCGAAGGCGAGTGTGCACCAGTTGATGGCTCGGGCGCTCAAGTTCAAAAGTTCGCTACCGCACCAAAATTGTGCATTGACCTTACAAAAACTTATACGGCTGTTGTGTCGACATCAAAAGGTGATTTGACCGTCGTGCTTGATGCCAAGAAATCTCCGGGTGCCGTAAACAACTTTGTCAATCTTGTCCGATCAAAATATTTTGATGGCACCATTTGCCACCGCGCAATACCAACTTTTATGGTTCAATGCGGTGACCCGACTGCAACAGGTTCAGGTGGACCTGGTTATGAATTCGCTGATGAGTTGCCAGCAGCAGGTGAATACAAAATTGGTTCACTGGCGATGGCCAACTCTGGGCCAAATACGAGCGGTAGCCAGTTTTTTATAATTACCGGTGAACAAGGTGTGACTTTGCCACCGAATTACACACTGTTTGGTCAAGTCACAAAAGGTCTAGACACAACATTGCCAGCACTTGACAAAGCAGGCAATGATGATCCTGCGTCTAATGGTGTTCCACCAAAAGAAGAACTTCGAATCACGAAGGTGACAATTAGCGAAAGCTAGAGACCTGTTCAGTCTCGAGGCAAAAAAGCCGAGTCCAAGCGACGTATTTCTAGATTGGATCGATTCACAACTAGATCCATATTGTCGCGAAACCCGACGAAGACTTCCATCTCACGAAGAATTCTCAGAATGTCCTCGTCGTAAACGCCATTGGGATGTGACATGCAGTTTGGGGCTTTACTCAGATAGTTACTCAAATATTGTGAATTCACAGAATATTCGGAGAGTTTTTCTGCTGTTGTGAGCCGTGTGATATTTGTTGGATGGCTGTGCGAGTGCAAACCAATGACATGACCTTGATTTGATAAATCAGTAATAGATTCGCGACTCATCGTGATTTTCTGGTTGATTTCGTCAATCGATGTGCCATGGGCTTTAATGATGAGTTGCATCGTCTTTAAATATTCTTCTGGAGTCAAGATTTCATCGCGCAAATATCTGAACCAACGATCACCTCGCGTGTAGAACGGGTAAACAGTTAGATAATCCTCAGGAAATGATTTCTTGGCAGTTGAAAACGTTTCTGACATAGTCGTTTGAAGAGTTGTATCAAACTCGGTGAAAAATATTTCTTTATTCTCAAAAAACTGATTTCTGAAAATTCTGAAAATCTCTAAAACATATGGGTGTCCAGCATGCGGGCCGGTATTGACGAAAAAAAAGGCTTTGAGTTCTTTTGCAGCTAAAACTGGTGCAGCGACATCAAACTGGCATTGCAATCCGTCATCAAACGAGCAACAAATATCGTTTTCTGCAAGTTTTCTGCTTAGTGCTTTTTCGAGAAATGTTTCTGCACTTAGTAGCGTCGCAATTTTTGCCGCACTATTTAGTGATCGATCAAATTCTTCAGCAGAGAATGAGCCCTCACTTTTTAGATGTCCAGACCCATGAAAGTGGTGAAACATTAAACCAGTGGGCCCTGATTCTTGAATACTTTCTAAAGAAACAGCCACATTTCAATTCTAGTTAACCTATTAGCAAAGTTGAACGCAAAGTATTTGCCGTTGCGTCTGTTACACCGATTTCGCGAACAAAGTTTTGCACTGATCCATATTTAGTATTTAAGTCATCAAGAATGATTGCCATTGCACGAGGGTCTGATGCCGCAAATCGTGCGGGCATATTTGCGTAAGCGTCTGCCAGTTCTGGCTGGTGAACTTTCGCCCATATCAGCAGTCGTTTCATTCCACGCTCAGTTATTCCGTAATCGGCGCTAATAATTTGGTCAGGTACCCCGAGAATTGAAAGTACAAACGCGGCAAGTACGCCAGTTCGGTCTTTTCCAGCCGCGCAATGAAAAACTGCCGGCAGTACTTCTTTTGACCCGAGCAAGTTGATTGCGTCTGCAAATTTTTTATTTGCGTGCTCAAGCATCTCACGGTAGGCCCAAACAAGAAACTCAACGGTGTCTTCGATCACTGGTGTGTCGCCGTCGTTCCATGTTGCATCAATAATTGAGAGGTGATGAAAATTCACTGGAAACTTCTCGACGGGAAATTTGCCTCGTGTTTGTAATTCGTTTTCGGTTCGCAGGTCAATTACGGTTTTAACACCTAGGTCGATAACGATTTGTGCATCGTTAGTTGTAAGTCGGTAGAGGCCATCGGCTCGAAATAAAGTTCGCCACTTCGTTGATTGACCCGTACTAGTCGGGTATCCCCCAAGATCACGAAAGTTATGGACTGCTTCAAGGGCGATCAGTCGACGGGGATCATCAGTCAACGAGACGACTTCGGCGGTATTCACGCACGACAGAGTATCGGTTGAAAGTTAATTACAGGTGGTAATTGCTTTACTAATTGGCAAATCATAATTACGCAAGTACAGTCGCACAGATGAATTCAGCATCTCAACTCAAACTCGTCGGCGTAATTGGCTCTGGAATCATGGGCTCAGGTATTACCGAAGTTATCGCTAAGTCAGGTATCGATGTAGTTATTCGATCGCGCACGCAAGAAACCGCCGATGCGACGAAAGCAGCTATTGAAGCAAGTCTGAAAAAGCAAGTAGCAAAAGCAAAGATCACCCAAGACCAACTAGACGCAGCCATGGCGCATGTTTGTGTCACCGGAAAACTGGAAGATTTGGCGAACTGCGATTTGATCATCGAGTCTGCTGTAGAAGATCTCGCGACAAAAAAAGAACTATTCACGCAGCTCGACAAGATCACCAAGCCTTCATGTGTTCTCTCAACCAACACAAGTACCTTGCCAGTAATTGAAATGGCAAAATCAACAAATCGTCCTGACAAAGTTTGCGGAATTCATTTTTTTAATCCAGCAGTGTTGATGCCGCTGGTTGAAGTTGTCCGGCCGATAACAGCGAGTGACGAAACCATCGCGTTTGCTAATGAGTTTGTAAAAGCCTGCGCCAAAGACGCAGTTCAAGTCGTTGACCGTGCAGGATTTATTGTTAACGCGTTGCTGTTTCCATATCTGAATAATGCGATTGCAATGTTTGAAGCAGGCACTGCAAGCATGGAAGACATAGATACGGCAATGAAGGGTGGCTGCAATTTTCCAATGGGACCATTCGCACTGCTAGATCTTGTCGGTCTAGATACTTCAGTGGCGATCCTCAATGCACTTCACGCCGAGTTCAAAACTGCCAATCTTGAGCCGCGACCGATGCTCAAGAAACTCGTCGAGCAAGGCAAGTTTGGTCGAAAATCAAAGCAAGGTTTTTATAGTTACTAAAATATGAATCGGTAACTGATGAATTGGGATTCAACACCGAGCCCGCTTGGAGAGTCGGTGTGGGAATTTCCACCTTCAACGAAATGGCCAAGAAACGATGTTGTTGGTCGTGGTGCAGATTTAAGCCCAGAGACTTTGATCCACGCATATCGTCAAGGAGTTTTTCCAATGGTTTCCGGGGATGAATTTGATGATCAACAAGCGACTGATTTGATTTGGTGGTCGCCGCAACAACGGGCGGTGATTCCGCTTGATCAACTAATTGTCACTCGGTCGATGCGTCGAAGCGCGCGTAAATTTGAAGTTCGAGTAGATACTTGTTTTGAAATGGTTATGCGTGGTTGCGCTTCCCCAAATCGTGATCACGGTTGGATCACAACTGAATTCATTGAGGCATATGTCAAGCTCCACGAACTTGGTTATGCCCATAGCTTTGAAGTTTTTGATGAAAGCGGTTTACTCGCTGGTGGACTTTACGGTGTTCGCCTCGATGGACTTTTTGCGGGTGAATCAATGTTTCATTTATTGCGCGACGCATCAAAAGTTGCTTTGATGGCTCTTGTTGCAAAGATGAAACAATCCGAAATGAAGATGTTGGATGTGCAGTGGATGACGCCACACCTGCAAAGTCTGGGTGCGGTAGCTGTTCAAAGAGAGCAGTATTTACAGCAACTCGCCGTCGCCGTATCGCAATAGTTACGCGCCTAGCCTTATCTACTGGTGAACGATCCAATCAAAACTGCGAAGCGCGATGAACCGTGGGTAATGCGCACCTACTCGGGGCACTCGAGCGCTGCTGCTTCTAACGAGTTGTATCGAACGAATCTCGCACAAGGCCAAACAGGATTATCAATCGCCTTTGATTTACCAACGCAGACGGGTTACGACCCCGATCACATTCTTGCCCAAGGCGAAGTTGGCAAGGTTGGAGTGCCAGTCACACACCTTGGCGACATGCGAACGTTGCTCGCCGGTATTCCACCAGGTGAGATGAATACTTCGATGACGATTAACGCAACGGCAGCATGGTTGCTGGCACTGTATGTTGCTAACGCTCACGAACAAAGTGTTGAAACAAAAGATTTACGGGGCACAACCCAGAACGACATTCTCAAAGAATATTTATCGCGTGGCACTTTTATTTTTCCACCTCAACAGTCAAGGCGAATAATCGTTGACATGATTGCTTGGTGCGCTGTTCATGCCCCTAAATGGAACCCAATTAATATTTGTTCATATCACTTGCAGGAAGTCGGCGCGACACCGGTGCAAGAGATTGCATTTTCACTTGCTAACGCGATTGATATTTTAGATGCAGTAAAAGCCAGTGGGCAGGTTAGTGATTCGCAGTTTCCGCAAGTGTTTTCTTCGATTTCGTTTTTCGTTAATGCAGGTATTCGATTTATCGAGGAAGTTTGCAAGATGCGTGCCTTTGTTGATCTCTGGGAGAGAATCGGTCGTGAGCGATACGGAATCACTGATGACCGTGCACTTCGATTTAGATATGGAGTTCAAGTAAATTCACTTGGCCTAACTGAGGCACAGCCAGAAAATAATGTGCAAAGAATTGTGCTTGAAATGTTGGCGGTGACACTTTCAAAAAATGCTCGGGCTAGAAGTGTGCAGTTACCAGCATGGAACGAGGCTCTGGGCTTGCCGCGACCGTGGGATCAGCAGTGGTCGTTAAGAATGCAACAGGTCTTAGCCTTTGAAACTGATCTGCTTGAATACGAAGATATTTTTGACGGGTCAGTAGTCATCGAGTCACGCACTGCTCAGTTAATCGAAGCAGCATGGGGCGAACTTGGTGAGATTCTGGCAAGCGGTGGTGCTTTTGAAGCGGTTGATGTGCTTAAAAGCAAACTAGTCAGTTCAATGTCAAGTCGCACAAGCAGAATTGAAAAAGGTGATCAAAAAGTTATTGGTGTAAATACATTCACCCAGTCGGCACCATCGCCATTAAGCGGTGCAGACAACATTCTCAAAGTTGATCCAAAAGTCGAAAATCAAATGGTTAGCGCACTGCAACAGTGGCGCAAAACACGCGATCAAAACGCGGTCGACTCCGCGCTTAAATCTTTACAATCTGCGGCGAGAGATGGTTCAAATTTGATGCCGCCGTCGATTCAACTTGCCCAAGCTGGCGGAACAACGGGTGAGTGGTCGCAGGCTTTGCGCGATATTTTCGGTGAATACCGAGCACCAACTGGAGTCGGTGGTATTTCTGGCAGACACGGCCACTTATTAAATGATGTTTCCGATTTTGTAAAAACAATTGTTGGTGGCCCGCCGAGACTGTTGGTGGCAAAGCCTGGACTAGACGGTCACTCAAGTGGCGCAGAGCAGATAGCAGTTGCTGCGCGCGATTCTGGAATGGAAGTTGTTTACAGCGGAATTCGACTAACGCCAGAACAAATCGCGGCTTCAGCACGCGACGAAGATCCTGATGTGATTGGACTTTCAATTCTTTCAGGGTCTCATCTAGCGCTTGTGCCCGAAGTAATTTCTCAGTTAAAAAAAGTAGGCGTAACTTCGCCAGTAGTTGTCGGTGGAATCATCCCAGAGGACGATCGTCAGAAATTGACTGATCTAGGTGTGGTAGCGGTTTACACCCCAAAAGATTTTGACATCGCACGAATCATGCGAGACATCGCCGAGATCACTGTGAGCCGCCGCCAGAAATAATTTAGGGCTTCAGTGTTGTAGAAGGTCCTACAGGTACGAACCCATTTGCTGGTGGAAAGATCAGAACATCACCTGACTGAACATAGTCAGAGTTTGTAATCCCATTTAAGTCCATCAGTGCTTTCATGTCGAGCAAGTATCTAGAGGCAATGTCATAAAGCGTGTCACCGGCTTGCACAATATATTTAAGTGGCTTTGTATAAACCGGTGTCGTTACTGGCACTACCGTTGTGGTCGCAAACATAGTTGTAGTTGTCGGTGGATCATCACCTTGTTGTGCAAACACGAGCGACAACACGCCGCTTGTAAGTGCGATCGTAAGCAATGAAATCTGCAGTTGCCCTTTAATAAACATTGTTGTTAATGCTAGACGCATAAAACAGTTATCTTGCGATCGCCATCTCATCTAACCTGAATGTATGAAAGTACTCGCGGCTGTAGATAAATTTCGTGGCACTGCAACCGCAGCGCAGGTCGCAACAGCAATTGGTCATGCATGTTGGCAACTCGGTCACGATTGCATTGAGCGCCCACTTGCCGACGGCGGAGAAGGAACTCTTGAGGCTCTCGGTGGCGCAAACAGATCAACTCTTGTTACTGGTCCGCTGGGTGATCCAATTAATGCGCCGTGGCGGTTACATCGTGGCACGGCAATTATTGAGATGGCTTGCGCGTCTGGGTTGTTGCTTGTTGGCGGTCGAGAAAAAAATGATGCTGTCGCAGCTTCAACAACAGGAACCGGTGAACTTATTGATGCAGCATTAGATCTTGGTGCAACGCGAATCATTGTGTGTCTTGGTGGATCTGCAACAACAGATGGTGGGCTCGGCGCAGTTCGTGCTATTCAAACACCGGCTCGACTCAAAAGTGTTGATTTCGTAGTTGCATGTGATGTAACCACTCCGTTCACAGATGCCGCGAAAGTTTTCGGCCCGCAAAAAGGTGCATCTGTGGCGCAAGTTAATTTTCTTACAACTCGACTTGAACGGCTTGTGCAGATGTATCAAGAAACTTATGGCGTGAATGTTGCTGCTTTATCTGGTGCCGGAGCAGCTGGTGGTCTTGCAGGTGGATTGGCAGCACTTGGTGCAAAACTTGTGCCAGGTTTTGATCTTGTTGCAGAAGAAGTTTTGCTTGATGAACTTTTAATTGGTGTTGATTTTATTATCACCGGAGAGGGATTTATGGATAGCGAAAGTTTTGCTGGCAAAGTAGTTGGCTCAATGTCAGAACTTGCGAACGAAAACAAAATTCGAATCGCAGCAAT
>CAMAWU010000047.1 GCA_945862025.1 Ferrithrix thermotolerans DSM 19514
CAAACGACAGCCCAAATACTCCAACTGCTCCACCAAGTGTCAAACTCGCAACTACAACTCGTCGCACAATTGGATCAGTTAAAGGCGCAAAGAACCGCTTCACTCAAAAATTGGTTTCACTAAAAAACTCCATGCAACATTTCATCAGCGCTACTCCAAGGGTCACGAGTGTGTGCAAGCATCTCGTTTTGAATTGCATCCCAGCGCTCGCCAGTACAAATTTCCCTTGCCCGATGCTCAAGGCGCCGTTCAATAATTGACCGCAATTCATTTCGCAGTCGTTGGTCGCGACGCTTGGCGAGTGAGCCATCTTTTTGTGTGTGTGCACGGTGTTCGCCGATCGCATTCCACAGCCTGTCGGCACCTTCACCAGTTGTGCCAACCGTTGTGAGGATCGTTGGTCGCCATGCTTCACTTGTGAAATCAGAAAGTTCAAGCATCTGTTCTAAATCACGACGAGTCTGATCAACACCAGGTCGGTCAGCTTTATTGATCACAAAAATATCGGCGATTTCTAGAAGTCCTGCTTTGTTGGCCTGCACCGAGTCTCCCCAGCCTGGGTTGACAACAACCACGATCGTGTCGGCGTTGCGCGCAATTTCTACTTCAACTTGTCCGACACCAACTGTTTCGACCAATGTGCAGGGCGAACCAACTGCGTCGAGCAACCTAACTGCTTCGCTTGTTGCAAGAGACAGACCACCTAAGTGTCCGCGCGTTGCCATGCTGCGAATAAAAACTCCAGGATCAGTTGCATGATTTTGCATTCGCACTCGGTCACCCAAAATTGCCCCACCAGTAAACGGTGATGACGGGTCAATCGCCAAAACTGAAACTGGTTGATCAAGTGATCGAATGTGTGCGATCAACGCTGAAGTGAGTGTGCTCTTGCCCGCCCCAGGAGCGCCAGTAATTCCGACGATGTATCCGTTGCCTGATTTGGGATAAACGAGTCGGCTAACGGTTCGCGCGTCGTCACCGCCGCGCTCGATCAGCGATAATAATCGTGCGAGCGCCGATCGGTCACCAGAGCACGCATCACTAAAAAGTTTCGTAATCTCTGGCGTGCGACCATCCATATTTAAAAACTACTTTCTAAACGGCCACGACCTCGGTGATGCCATCAATACGATCGCGCATGATTCGCTCAATTCCCGCCTTGAGGGTTTGATCTGATGCTGGGCAAGTTCCGCATGCACCTGTAAGCGTGACGCTGACGATGCCAGTCACTTCGTCAACTTCTCGCAAAATAATGTCGCCACCGTCGGCTTGTAACGCCGGACGAATAACCTCGATTGTTTCTTCGACTTGAGTACGAATTGACACTTGACCACCTTGCGCTTTGTCCGTGTTGCAACTATTAATCCTGAACCCTCTACGATACGAGGGTGCTTGCTCACCAAGGTGGTTGGGATGAAATTCTCTTAGTAGCAGGACCAATTATTGTGATAATCGCAGTGTTGTGGCAAGCAACTCGACGCGTTAGACGCGAGTCACATCAGCACCAAGACCACTGAGTCGACCAACAAGATCATCGTAGCCACGGTCAATGTGATGAATTTCGCTGATCACTGTTTCACCGTGTGCAGCCAACCCAGCCACAACAAGTGCAGCTCCAGCGCGAATATCTGGAGCAATCACCGAAGTACCAATTAGATATTCAACACCCTTGACAACTGCATGATGACCATCAATTCGAATATCTGCACCCAACTTACATAATTCTTCGATATATCTAAACCGACCAGGGAAAAGATTTTCAGTAACTATTCCGACACCACTAGAAACTGAATTCATCGCCACGAGTAGTGGCTTGTAGTCGGTTGCAATTCCGGGGTATGGCAAAGTTGCAAAATCAGTTGCGTTTAACCGACCAGGAGAAGTAACTCGCAATCCATCACGACTTGGAGAAATCAAAACACCCATCTGCGAATATTTATCAATCACCATTTCCATGTGTTCAGATTTTGCTCCACGAATCTGCACATCGCCACCTGCGATCGCCACGGCAGCAATATAAGTTGCGGCCTGAACACGATCATTAATTACTGAGTGGCGAACACTGTGTAAAGAACCTTTTTGCTTTCCATGAACTACTAACCGCGAAGATCCAATTCCTTCAATTTCGGCACCCATCGCCACAAGCATGTTGCACAAGTCGCCGATTTCAGGTTCACGGGCAGCATTATCAATCACTGTTGTGCCTTTGGCATAAATTGCAGCAGTTAAAATATTTTCGGTTGCGCCAACGCTGGCAAAAGATAATTCAATTTCGGCACCTTTAAGTTGGTTGGCAGATGCTCGAATGTTTAAAAGATTTTGCTCAATTGTTGCGCCCATTTTTTCCAGGCCATCGATATGCAAATCAATTGGACGACCGCCGAAATCGTCTCCGCCCGGCCAGTTAATCAATGCCTGACCGTAATGGGTGAGCAATGGGCCAAGTACGTTGATGCTGGCTCGAATTCGATCAACGTTTTCAAAGGGTGCTTCTGTTGAAACATTTCCTGAGTTAGTCAACGAGAGTTCGTGTGGTCCCAACCATTTCGTCGAAATACCAAGCGCATTAAGTAAATCTGACATTGTTACGACATCAGCAATTGCCGGAACATTGGTCAAAACATATTCGCCTTCTGCAAGCAAAGTGGCGGCCATCAACTTGAGTACCGAGTTCTTGGCACCAGGAACCTGCACATTGCCTGAAAGCGGTCCCGAACGACGCACAATTATTTGCGGCGACTCACTATTCATAAGATTTCAGTATGCTCCCGCAGTGAGCAGAAAACGCCAAACACCAGCCTTGACGCCTCGACAACTCACGATTCTTTGGCTTCTCGCTTTGGCCTGCTTGCCGGCAACTTACGCCAATACTCTGTTTACACAAACTGTTGCTTATGCCGCACAAGATTTTGGTGTCTCCGAACAAGGACAAGGAATCGGCGCGGCAATAATTCGATGGGGAGTATTAATCGCGCTTCCGCTTACGGCGCTCGCCGATCGCATCGGGCGTCGACGCTTAATTATTTGGTGCGCATTTGGTGCACCAATTGTTACTGCACTCGGAGGACTCGCACCTACGTTTGCAATTCTTGTTGCAACACAAACTATTGGGCGACCACTTGCACTCGTGTTAACAATTTTAATTGGAATCGTCGCCACCGAAGAAATGTCAAGCGAATCTCGGGCTTGGGCGATAAGTGTTCTCGCTCTTGCTGCTGGTCTTGGCGCAGGAATCGCACTCGCCGCACTGCCAATCGCCGATCTCGGTGCAGGCTCGTGGCGCATCATTTATGCAATCTCGCTGGTATGGATATTCTTGGCAATTATTTTGCAACACAAAATGCCAGAAACAAGTCGGTTCATCGAACATCACGAAAAACATCTGAGGTCAGTAACTCACATCGACAACTCGAGGCTGCTCACACAAAGTCTCGTCGCAATTTTCGGCAACATTTTTATTGCCGCATCATCTGTGTTTCAGATTCGTTATTTGCGAGATGTGCGCGAATATTCCGCAGTTATGATCACTGCGTTCACCTTGATTACGGGGACTCCGGCATCAATTGGTTTACTTGTCGGTGGCCGCGTCGCCGACTCACGCGGACGTCGACTTCTATCGGCAATTGCTTTTCCCCTCGGCGCAATATTTTTGACTTTCGCCTTCAGTACAAGCGGCAAACCAATGTGGCTGGCCTCTCTAACTGGCGGCATCTGTCTCGGTCTCGCCTACCCCGCCATGGCTGTGTACCGCGGTGAAATGTTTCCGACGTTGCATCGCTCATTCGCCTCCGGCGTGATCATGACCGCTTCACTTATCGGTGGCAGCGTCGGTCTAATTGGCGCAGGATATTTTTTGAATCGCGACATCAGTTATGGCACCGTGATGAGTTGGCTTGCACTCGGGCCTGTCGTTGCCGGAATTTTGATTTATACGACTTTTCCCGAATCAGCGCATCGCGAACTTGAAGAACTCAACCCTGATGATGTAATTAATTCAGAGAACTGAAATCCATCTAGTAACTAGTTCGGCGACTGCATCGTCTTTATTTTTGAGATCATGACGTGCGCCATCAATAAATTTGTGAGTTACTTTGGCGTTCATAGCCGACGTCGCTTTTTTTAATTCGCCTACTGTGCCGAACTCGTCTCGCGTGCCACTGATAAATAAAGTTCTCACATTGATTCGCGGCAAATGCTCAGTGCGGAGTTTTTCGGGCTGTTTTGGTGGATGCAACGGGTAGCAAATGCACACGAGCGCAGCAACGTCAAGTTTTCGTTCGGTTTCTGCCACCGCCATGCTGCACATTCGCCCGCCCATTGATCGACCACCGATAACGATTTGATTTGTCGCACAATCCCAATCAATTGCGACCTGAATCACAGCCTTGCGGACGGTGTCAATTAATACTGGCGCGCGGTCGGGAAAACTCTTGCCAGCAAGCCGATACGGGAAGTCAACTCGACGAACTTGAATTTTCTCGTGAAATTTTTTTATGCTGTTTTCAATTGCAATCAGCGACTTGTGATTTGCGTTGGTGCCAGCGCCAGGAAATAAAATTACACCAGAGATCACGAGCGCAACAATATTCGGCGTGCTTCGCCGAGGTCTTCAATTGATTTGCTCGCAGTGGCGATTGCTCCGCCGTGGTCCGGGTGGACATTGCGCAATACTGCGCGATACCTCTCCTGTATTTGGCGCTTTGCTGGTTTGATAGTTCCTTCTGGAAATCCAAGAATCTCGAGTGCCCACGCCCTTGGGTCGGCGAGTGCCGAAATGCTTGTAGCCGAACTTCCCGCAAGAAATGAAATAAAAGAAGCGTCAAGTGGTCCACGCCATCTCATCGACCGATTTATTACGGTCGCCAATAATCTTCGCGACGGATCATCAAGTCTTTCAACTGCGTAGATTGCACCGAGAACTTGTGCCAACGCGCTGCCACTTGCGTCAAACTTAAATTCAAGTTTGTCCTGCTCTCCAACTAATTGATGCAAACTTTTTGTAAGTCCATGTCTATCTATTTGCAAACGATGTCGCAATCTTGGTTGGACTACTCTTTCACCGCGTTCGATCTGTGAAGTTAGTCGATGTAAATCAGGTACTAAGTCTTCGTCAATTTCGCCAAAGTGTGCCGATACCACTCCTCCTAATAAAATTCCACCGAGACCCGGGGCGTGTTCAGTTGGCAATATTAAATTTCCGAGCGACAAGCGACGCGTCGGCGTAAATGGTCGCGAGTGCCAAATTTCAATTTCAGCTAAAACTATTTGGGTTTCAGACATTTGAACGCAAAATTGCAAACAGTCGACCTGCGATGTCCATTGCTGTTGATTCGTCTGGTTCAGTGCGACCAACTAACGCTTCTTCAATTTGATTTACTAAATCCTTAATTTGTCGCCACGCCGAGTCGCTAATTTCACTAGGAGCACTGGCTCCATCAATTTCTTCAAGCAATCGCTCTAATGTGCGAATCGAATTCGTGTCCGATGGATTACGAGAAATTATTTGCGCCACTGCTGACAATTGTCCAAGAACTTTTGAATCAGCAGAATCACCGTCATCATCCTGTTCATCATTCTGTTCGTCATTCTGTTCGTCATTCTGTTCGTCATTTTCAAGATCATCTAAAATCTCTTCAACATCTACTTCAAACGACGAAGCCGCAAGTAAAACTGTTTCTTCCCATTTGTGAGCGATACCAGACTCGGTTAGCGCAATCGTCAATTCGTCGCGAGCTTCGGGCGTCCATTCATCCAACTCCCATTCGGTAATCGGCGCGTTTAAATCGAGTTCGCTCACGTGCCGAACGCTAGTTGCTTATTGACGCGGTTAGACATTGCGCTAACATCATTGAGATGCCTCTTCAGCAACGACCTGATCGTAACTTGGCCCTCGAGTTAGTGCGTGTTACTGAATCGGCCGCTTTGGCTGCCTCTAAGTGGGTTGGCCGAGGTGACAAAAATGCTGCTGATGGCGCTGCAGTTGATGCGATGCGCAACTTACTTGACACCGTGAACATGGACGGCATCGTCGTGATTGGTGAAGGCGAAAAAGATGAGGCACCGATGTTGTTTAACGGCGAACGCGTTGGCAATGGCGAAAAGCCGTTGACCGATGTCGCAGTTGACCCAATTGACGGCACGACACTGACATCGTTGGGGCGCAATAACGCACTCTCGGTTCTTGCGGTTGCTGAGCGCGGCACGATGTTTAACCCTGGTCCGTGTGTTTATATGGAGAAGATTGCAGTATCTGCAGCTGCAGCCAATGCAATCGATATTACTGTTTCTCCAACTAAAAATCTAAAAGAGATCGCCAAGGCGACAAAGAAATCTCTGAATGAACTTGTCGTAGTAATTTTAGAGCGACCACGACACGATGAATTAATTGCTGAAGTTCGAAGTTGCGGCTGTCGAATCCACTTAATTAGTGACGGCGATATTGCTGGCGCAATTGCTGCAGCATCACCTCAAGTTGGTGTTGATGTTTTGATGGGAATCGGTGGCACGCCAGAAGGCGTCACAGCCGCTGCTGCGCTAAAAAGTCTGGGTGGTCAGATATTGGGTCGATTGTGGGTCAAAAATGAAGCAGAAGCAAAAGTCGCCCGTGATGCTGGATACGACTTATCAAAAGTTCTTACCGTGAATGATCTCTGCAGCGGAGAGGACGTTTTCTTTGCCGCGACCGGTGTCACCGACGGCGAACTACTTCGCGGCGTGCGTTACGACTCGTATGGAGCACGCTCGCAAAGTTTGGTGATGCGAAGTCGTAGTGGCACCGTTCGCGTGATCGACACTCAACACCGCTCCGACCGAATCGGCCAATACTCGTCAGACGAGTTCCGCTAACCGAAATCAAATCTTCAGATATTGGCGTGTAGTCGCAATTCTTCTCTTGGCGTCAACAATAACTTTGAGATTGCGTCAAATTCCTTGCTGTCAAAAGAAATGTTTGTGTCTGCCAGTCCAAGCAAAAAGTCAGGCAGTAATGAATAATTATTCTTAGTTAAATTTTTAAAAATATCTCCATTCTTGGCGCCTGTAGTAACAAGTAGTTTGTTGGGTAGAGATTGATTAACAAATAGCTTGATATCGCTCGGTAAAAAATCAAAGACCCTAACAAAAAACTTTAAGACGACGCCCTTAATTTTTCGATATTTACGAGTTTCTGACTTCTTGGAAATGCGCTGAAGGATTTTTTTTACAAGATTGCCTGAAATTTCGCCTCCATTCGGCCCTGGGATCACAGTTGCAAATCCGTTTTTTAGTTGACGTTCAAAAAGTTTGACTTGATGTCTATTCTTCTTATCCCTGAACCAGTCGGCTTCTCTGGCGTGGTTGGCTAGTAATGGAATATTTGGATTAGGAGCCCATGCAGTTTTGATCCAGCAGATGTGGCGCTCCACTGAAGTTTTACAAAAAGCGTTCCCCAAATTATTCATCGAAGGCTCAAAGAAATAATCATGATCACAGATGATCTGAAATGAACTTGAGACAGTTTTTTTCCAAGACTCGGTTCTCATCACCGCATAATAGAGATAAAACGCTCCCGACTTGTCAAGCACTCGAAGTACCACATCGTCACTCCGTGAATGGTCGCCAGTTTTCCAATCTGCATAGCGAAGGTGCCAGCGCATCTCGCTGCTGGCATCAGATAATTTAAATTCTGAACAGATACCAACGACTGCATCAAGATTTTGATCACTATTCATTTGTGAGCAGAACTTCACTAGACCAGAAACTGTAAAAAAATCATCATCTGCGCATAGTGCACTAAATTTTGTTACTGGGATTGATGATGCAAATTGCATCCTCCTTGTGTAGTTTTGGAATCGTCCTTCATCAATAAAAGGAGATAAACTATGGTAAGTAATATTTGGTACTCTAGGTAGATCCCCAAGTGGAAACCACGGTTTCTCAGAGCCGTCAACAATGTGCACAGTCACCGGCGTATCGCGCCAGTATTCGATTGCTCGCTCCAACTCAAGTGGCCGATTACAGGTCGGTATCACGATCGTCAACTCACGCAGCAACTCAACTTCTTCGGGGGTCATTGAATTATTTTACACGCTTGAGGTAACCACCTGGAGCCACTGAGATCAGCAGCTTATTGTCAATTGCTTGATCAACCATAAAATCTGAGTTTGTTTTCAAAAACTCAGCAACAGCAGTTTTCGGATTATTGCCCTTACCCCACGGACGATCAACAAACTCAACACCTTCTAAATCCTCAATGACCGTATCAAAAACCACGCAATAACTTCCGACCGAAACCAGCGACGCATACAAATTAAGTTCACCAAGAACATGCTCGTGCGTATGGTTGCTATCCAATACCACCATCACTCGCTGACACTGCAAGGCTTTTTTCGAAACCTCTTGAGCAATTTTTTCATCAAGGCTTGAACCATCAAAAATTCTTAAACGTGGATACATCGGATGCGCCAATATCGCTTCGCGGTTATGTGCACGTAAGTCAATTTCAATGCACCAGACTTCAGCATCTTTTGGCCCACCACTCAAAGCATTCAGCTCAAGGAGCGATGAGAAAAACACTGCTGACCCACCATGCGCAACACCAGTCTCAACAATTAGATCAGGCTTTATATCCCAAATAAGTTCTTGAACTGCAACAATGTCCTGTGGATACTGAATAATCGGACGTCCCATCCACTTAAAGTTGTAAGAGTAGCGACGCTCATTTGCTCCAGCAAACCACTTTCGGGTGAGTTCTTCTAGATTAAACACTAAGGCTCATATCAATAATACTTCCATGGATTTTGATCAAACTTCGGTTATTTCAATTCTAACGGAATACCTTTGCCCATTTTCAGAGAAAGTACATCCGGGTTTTCCCTCAAAAGTTCGAGCGCGCAAAAGGTTAAGCAAGTCTCGTGCTATGTATTTCTGATCAAGTACGATTTGAGATGCAGTAGTCATATTGATTTCGTTATGATAGCTTCCGTTAACTAAGCCATAATTTTTTGTGACTTGAGAAAACTCAAGCTTTGAAATAGTGCCGTAAGTTTCTGTAAATAACAAAAATAACTCCTGCAAGGACTTTTCATAGAGAGTCTTTCCATTATCAAACCAAGAAACATCAATCATCTTCTGAGCAAATACTGGCCCATTGTCTATTTTTTTGTCTACCCAATGTATTGTCACACCGAATTGCTCCCCGGAAACAATTGCCCAGAAGTTTGGGTTTTTGCCTCGACCGTTTGGCAAAAATGATGGGTGTAAATTAAGAAATCCAAATTTAGTTGCATTTATCAAACTTGAACTTACAATCTTTGGCCACCACAACAAGTAGCCGATATCAATTTCCATCAGCCGAAGTTTGTTGGATAGCTCAATCTCTGAACTCTCACCACTGCCCAAACATAAATATGGCACCCGAAGTGTCTTAGCTAAACTTTCTAGCTCGTGTTGATCTTCAAAACTTACGATTACAGATATATCGGCCTCATGGTTCTCCGCAACCCATCGCATAAGACGCATACCCATATCACCATTTACAAAAAATGAACACCTCACTTTTTGCCACGCTCTCTTACTGAAAGCGACAATACCTCAATCACTTTTTTTTGCTCGTCTTCGTTTAGGTCAAAAAATGAGGGTAGATTGATCCCGCAGTCATACAAATTCTTTGAAACCGAACTAGATTTTTGACTGAGAAATAGACCTGTTTTAGAAAGTGGTACAAAAAATGGTCTTACGTCGATGCCGCTTTGACGCATCTCACTTTGGATTAATAGCGAAGAATTTGACTTCTCTTCAAAAATCACTGTCGGCATCCACGCCCCGTTCTCAGAACCAACTTGCTCCGGATTCATGGAAATTCCACCTAATGGCAAAATTGCGCGCTTATATGAAGCAAGAACTCGCTGCCGCTTTGCCACGAGTGAGTCAAACCTAGACAATTGTGCGCATCCCAATGCTGCTTGAATATTTGACATCTTGTATTTGAATCCCACTACAGAAGGCCAAAACATTCGCTTCTCATTTTTGTCGCGACCATGATTTGAAAGTGTCAAAACTCTCTCAAACAGATTTGCGTCGCTAGTTACAAACATTCCTCCCTCGCCAGTAGTTATCGTCTTTGAACCATGAAATGAAAACACACCAAACAGCCCAATGCTTCCTGCTCTCTGCCCTAGATACTTAGAACCAATTGCTTCAGCCGCGTCTTCGATGACTGGAATCCCATACTGCTTTCCTATTTTTAGTAATTCGTTCATATCTGCAAGATTTCCATATAAGTGCGTTGCAATAATTGCTTTTGTTTTTGGAGTAATGACATCCTTAACCAATCTCGGATCAATACACCAAGTATCACGCAATACATCGACGAAAACCGGTGTTGCCCCAAGGTGGACGATCGGCGCAACTGTGGCGACCCAGTTACTATCCGCCAAAATGACCTCATCATCTACCCCCACTCCAAGCGCAGAAAGACCCATGTGCAGCGCCCCCGTGCAACTAGAAGTCGCAATCGCAAACCCGACACCAAGATGTTTCGAGAATTCGCTTTCAAACCTGTCTAAATATGAATTTCGCTGATCCCCCCACCCGTTGGATGTTGCGTCATTAACGTAGTCAATCTCGAGTTGGGTAATTGAAGGCTTCGCATATGGAATCTGCATCAGCAAACCTTCAAAAAAGGAACAGCTGTTACAAATTTCGTTCCACTTATTGTTAAATGACTCAACTGGGTTTTTATCTCGCCGCTGATGTTCCAAGGGAAGATAACTACATAGTCAGGTTTGTCAATACTCAGGCGATCTTCAGAAACAATTGGTATTCGACTGCCAGGCATAAATTTGTTTTGCTTGTGTGGGCTTCGATCAACCACGTAACGAATCAAGTCACTTTTTGCGCCAGCGAAGTTTAATAGCGTATTCCCTTTTGCCGCAGCTCCATAGCCAACAACAAGCTTGCCTAGTTCTTTTTTCTCAATCAAAAACTTCAGAAAATTATTTTTCACCTGTTCGGCATGCTCTTGAAAACCACAATAGAAAGCAATACTCGTCATGCCCGCCGTGTTCTCTTCGGAGATTAACTCCTCTACATGGGTATCAATATTGTGTTTGCCGGTGTCGCTACGTTGGGCATAAACACGAAGGCTTCCGCCATGTGTGCCAATTTTTTCAACATCAAAAACATTGAGTCCATTCTTGGAAAAAAGATTCACAACTGTGCCAAAAGATAAGTACGAAAAGTGTTCATGGTAGATCGTGTCGAATTGGTGCTGAGAGATCAAGTTCAATAGATGTGGAAACTCACATGTGAAAACCCCGTCATCGTTTAAAAGTAGATGGCAGGCCTGCGAAAAGTCGTTGATGTCAGGCACATGCGCGAGAACATTATTGGCCGTCAGTAAATCGACAGTTCGACCTTGCTGACGTAATTCACCAGCCAATTTGACAGTTAAAAAATCTTGAATGATCTCAATGCCTTTTTGGCGCGCGGCATTTGCGGTGCTTGCAGTCGGCTCAATGCCATAACAACTAATACCTCTTTCTTTAACAAACTGCAACAGATAGCCATCATTTGCTGCGACTTCACCGATCACGCTCGATTTGGTTAAGCCAAAGCGCTCAACCATGTCGTTGACATATTTTTTTGCATGATTTAGCCACTCAGTTGAAAAAGAACTGAAGTACGCATACTCCTCATTAAAAAGTTCTGCTGCACGTGAGTAGGCTTCGGCTTGAACGAGCCAACATTGTTCACAAACAAGTACTCGCAAAGGAAAGTATTTTTCGGGACGCTTCAGTGCCAATTTTGTCAAGTAGGCGTTAGATGGAGGTGTAACTCCAAGATCTACTAGTACATGCGATACATCTGAGCCACAGTGTCGACACTTCACTCGTTTAATCGTACCTGCACAGCAGAATTGAGGAAGGTGATGCGCTAGTGGCGGCGGGTTGGTAGTGCTGTGATGCGGCGCACGAGAGCTCGGGGGGATGCACCCGAGAATGCCGAGACGCCTTTGTAGAGAGCGCCAGGGATGCATAGTGCTTTGCCGCGTGTCACGGCGCGCAAGCCATCACGTGCAACATCGGTGGCTTCGAGCCACGCAAAATTTGGCACTTGGCTAGAAATACTGTTAGTGCCAGAAACATCCGAGAACTCTGTGCGTGTGAAACCGGGACACAGTGCAGTGACTCGAATACCGGTGCCACGCAGTTCTTCGTGCAGTGCTTCAGTGAAACTCGTGACATATGCCTTGGTCGCCGAATAAACAGTGGAACCAGGACCAGGTTGAAAACCGGCAACGCTTGAAACATTCAACAAATATCCACGACCATTTGGCACCATTGTTTTAATCGCGGCATGAGACAAGCGAGTCAGCGCCAAAATATTTACGTGAATTTCGCGCGAGAGACGATCAAGATCAATTTCGTGCATCAAACCCGAAGAGCCAAAGCCAGCATTATTGACAAGTAGATCAATTGGTGTTTTTGATGAGTCAACGATGCGCGCTTCAACTTGTGCAACACCATCAGTAGTTGAAAGATCAGCGACAATCACTTCAACATTTTTGAAACGCGCAGCCAATGCTTCAAGTCGATCGGCGCGGCGCGCGACTACAACTAATGGCACACCAGACATGCCGAGTTG
>CAMAWU010000048.1 GCA_945862025.1 Ferrithrix thermotolerans DSM 19514
TTACCTGAGTATCAATAACCAAAAATAACTACAGTGAGTCTCAAATGATTCTCATTGGACTCACAGGTGGAATTGGTTGTGGTAAATCAGAAGTGTCGAGGTTGCTCGCCGACCGCGGTGCGATAATCGTTGATGCAGATCTGATCGTCCGTGAATTGCAGCAACCCGGTGGAGAAATTTTCAATAAAATTATCGAAATGTTCGGCCCCTCGGTTGTCGCCGAAGACGGCTCCCTAAATCGTGGAGCCGTTGCCAACGAAGTTTTTAAAGACAAGGAAGTTCTCAAAAAACTAAACGAATTGATTCATCCAGTCGTGCGTCGCGTGATGAACGAACGAGTCAAGAGTTACAGCGATACTTCAAAAATTGTGGTTCTTGATATTCCGTTACTAGTTGAGAACCCGCGAGAAGGATTAGATGGAGTTGTTGTTGTTGACCTTGACCCCGAAATTGCTGTTGCACGAATAGTCGATCAACGCAAAATGAACATTGATGACGCTCGGGCGAGAGTTGCGAATCAATCTTCCCGCGAACAACGCAAAGCAATCGCTAATTTTTTAATTGACAATTCTGGGGATCGAAAAGCACTCAACCTGCAAGTTGAAGCGGCATGGTCTTGGATTACTGCTCTGAAATGAGTGAACGAAAATTTGTTGTTGACTCGCCATTTTCTCCAGCGGGGGATCAACCTGAAGCAATTGAGAAACTTGCCGAGGGTGTAAATCGCGGTGACAGATTTCAGACACTTCTAGGAATTACCGGGTCGGGTAAGTCAGCAACTATCGCCTGGACAATTGAAAAGGTACAGCGACCAACCCTGATTCTTGCGCCGAACAAATCGCTCGCAGCGCAACTTGCTCAAGAGATGCGAGAGTTTTTTCCGAATAATCGCGTCGAGTATTTCGTCAGCTACTACGACTACTACCAACCTGAGGCGTACATCGCGTCGAGTGATACGTTCATCGAAAAAGACTCATCAATCAACGACGAGATTGATCGGTTGCGACATTCGGCAACAGCGGCACTTTTGACTCGGCGTGACACGATTGTTGTGGCGTCTGTTAGTTGCATCTATGGCATGGGTGATCCCGGTGAATATCGTGGCAACTTGCTTGAACTGCATGTCGGCGTCGACTATGACCAACGAAGTATTTTGGCTCGACTTGTTGGTTTGCAATATGACCGCAATGACCTGACGCTCGGTCGCGGAAACTTTCGTGTGCGTGGTGACACGATCGAGGTTCATCCGGCGTATGAAGAAACCGTTACTCGCTTCGAAATGTTTGGCGACACAGTTGAGCGAATCACAGTAGTTGACCCACTAACAGGTGAAACTCTTCGCGATCTGACAGAGGTCGTCGTGTTTCCGGCGACCCACTATGTCGCTGGCGAGGAGCGAATGAAGACTGCGATGGCAAAGATAGAGATTGAACTCGCCGATCGACTCAAAGTATTTGAATCACAAGGCAAACTGCTTGAAGCGCAAAGAATTCGAATGCGAACAATGTTCGATCTTGAAATGATGAAAGAAGTTGGATACTGCAACGGTATTGAGAACTACTCAATGCATATTGATGGACGAAATCATGGCGAACCGCCGTTTACGCTTCTTGACTATTTTCCAAAAGATTTTTTGCTCGTAATCGATGAAAGCCATGTCGCAGTGCCGCAATTACATGGACAATTTGCGGGAGACAGAAGTCGTAAACAGACTCTTGTGGAGCACGGGTTTCGGTTGCCCTCTGCGATTGACAATCGGCCGCTGCAATTTGAGGAGACAATGGAGCGCCTCAACCAATGTATTTTTCTTTCTGCCACACCAGCGAAATTTGAACTCGGATTGAGCGACCAGATTGTCGAGCAAATCGTACGTCCAACTGGATTGATCGACCCAGAAGTAATGGTGCGTCCAACGACTGGTCAAATTGATGACTTGATAGAGATGATCAAATTAAAAACCGCAAATGGCGACCGAACACTCGTAACAACTCTGACAAAAAAAATGTCTGAAGATTTATCCGAATATCTAATTGAGCAGGGTCTGCGAGTTAGATATTTGCATTCAAATATCGACACGATTGAAAGAATTGAAATTTTGCGTGCATTGCGACTTGGCGAGTTTGATGTGTTGGTCGGTATCAACTTATTGCGTGAGGGCCTTGACTTGCCAGAGGTTTCGCTAGTAGCAATTTTGGATGCTGACAAGCAGGGCTTTCTTCGTAGTCAGACTTCACTCATCCAAATGATCGGTCGCGCCGCACGAAATGTCGATGGCCAAGTGATCATGTATGCCGATAATCGAACACCCGCAATGGAATTCGCAATTTCTGAAACTGCTAGACGACGGGAACTACAGATCGCGTACAACCTTAAACACGGAATTGATCCACAAACAGTGCGAAAGGCGATCGGTGATATTCTGTCAATTCTCCGACCTGCCTCGGCGGGTGCAAACGGGGCTCCTTACCCAGGCAAAGGGAAGCGCAAAGATCATGAGCGCGACAAGGTAGTGCGTGAACTTCGAGCATTGCCTCAAGATGAGTTGGCCCGACTAATCGCAACCCTTGAAGAAGAAATGAATCAAGCAGCCGAAGAATTGCGTTTTGAATATGCCGCCCGACTTCGCGATGAAATTAAAGAATTAAAGCGCGAGTTACGGGATGCGCACTAAGCCTTTGTAGCCTTCGGGTGGTGGCAAATCAGATAATCGTTCGTGGTGCTCGAGAGCACAACTTGAAAAATATCAATGTCGAGTTGCCACGCGACAAATTGATTGTGATCACCGGACTTTCAGGATCGGGCAAATCCAGTTTGGCGTTTGACACAATTTATGCCGAAGGGCAGAGGCGTTATGTTGAATCTCTAAGCTCGTACGCCCGGCAGTTTCTAGGCCAAATGGATAAACCAGATGTTGATTTGATTGATGGCTTATCGCCTGCGATTTCAATAGATCAAAAGTCGTCATCAAGAAATCCACGCTCAACTGTCGGAACGATTACGGAGGTTTATGACTATCTGAGATTGTTGTATGCACGCATCGGAGTTCAGCATTGTCCGAAAGATATGACACAACTTTCTCGCCAGACTCCACAGCAGATTGTCGATCGAATTTTGAAACTTCCAGAAGGAACACGGTTTCAAGTGTTGGCGCCAGTTGTTCGTGGAAGGAAAGGTGAATATGACACGCTGCTGCAAGAGTTGGCGGCACAAGGATTTTCTCGGGCGCGGGTCGACGGTGAAGTCGTCGAGATAAGTGAATTTCTGAAAAAAGATAAGCGCTTGGCGAAATATGAGCAACATCGAATTGACATCATCGTTGACCGACTCGTTCGTAAGGACAACATCAGTCGCCGTTTGACAGATTCACTTGAAACTGCGCTTCGACTCGCTGATGGTGTGGCCGAAATTGAGCTGGTTGAAGGTGGTGAGCCGATCACAGTGAGCCAACATTTGGCATGTCCTAAGTGTGGAACAAGCTTCGAAGAACTAGCGCCGAGAAATTTCTCTTTTAATTCTCCGTATGGTGCGTGTGAAACTTGTTTGGGCCTTGGCACAAAATATGAGGTCGATATAGATCTTGTTGTTCCAGATCCAAACTTAAGCATCAACGAAGGTGCAATTGCTCCATGGCGATCTGCGCACACCCAATATTTCACTCGAATGCTTGAAGCAGTTGCTGACCGCTTTGAAATTGATCTAGATAAAAAATGGTCAAAATTGACTGCCAAAGCGCAAAAGATCGTGATGAACGGCGTCGACGACAACATGATGATCAAATATCGCAACCGTTACGGACGAACTCGAGAATACAGCACATCGTACGAGGGTGTAATTCCGTGGATCAAGCGTCGACATGAAAGTGCCGAAAGTGATAATGCTCGCGAGCAATTTGAAAGTTACATGCGTGAAGTGCCATGCCCAAAATGCAAGGGAGCACGACTGAAGCCATCGTCATTAGCAGTGCTCGTTGATGGAAAACACATTTCTGAAGTTTGTGCGATGTCGATCGCGGAATCTGCAAAGTTCTTGGCGAGTTTTCAACTATCGGATCGCGACACGATGATCGCGGAAAGAATTACAAAAGAGATCAATGCTCGTCTTGGCTTTTTACTGGATGTCGGTCTTGACTATCTAACTCTTTCCCGTGCGGCCGCAACACTGGCTGGCGGAGAGGCGCAACGAATTCGTCTTGCAAGTCAGATCGGTTCAGGGCTTGTCGGTACGCTGTATGTTCTCGACGAACCGAGTATTGGTTTGCATCAACGCGACAATCATCGGTTGATAGAAACCTTGCAGCGGCTGCGTGATCTCGGCAACACGGTGATTGTCGTTGAGCACGATGAAGACACGATTCGGTCTTGTGACTGGCTAGTTGACATCGGTCCTGGCGCAGGTGAACACGGTGGTCAGGTTGTGTATAGCGGTGCTGTTGGTGGAGTCTTGAAAGTAGCCGAGTCAATAACGGGCCAGTATCGATCCGGCAAGCGATCAGTAGAGATCCCAGTTATGCGACGCGAACCTAATAAGGAATTTCTTTCAATCAGGGGAGCTCGTGAGCACAACTTAAAAAACTTAAATGTAAAAATCCCCTTGGGATGTTTTGTCGCGGTAACCGGCGTGTCTGGAAGCGGCAAGAGCACATTGATTAGAGACATTCTCTTACCGTCTTTAATGCAAAAGATCTACAAATCAAAAGAAGCACCTGGTCGCCACACCGGAGTCGACGGCATACAACACCTTGACAAAGTTATTGACATGGATCAATCGCCAATTGGGCGCACTCCTAGATCTAACCCTGCGACATACACGGGCGTTTTCGACGACATTCGCAAATTATTTTCTTCGACGCCAGAAGCCAAAGTGCGTGGCTATATGCCCGGGAGATTTAGTTTCAATGTTCCAGGTGGTCGATGCGAAGCATGTTCGGGAGATGGAACTATCAAAATCGAAATGCACTTCTTGCCAGATGTCTATGTACCTTGCGAAGTCTGCAAAGGTGCCAGGTATAACCGTGACACTTTGGAAATAACTTTTAAGGGCAAAAACGTCGCCGATGTTCTTGATATGCCTGTCTCGGACGCCGTTGAGTTTTTCGCGAACCAACCACGAATTGCAAGACACATGCAGACTTTTGTTGATGTCGGATTGGGATATGTGCGTCTTGGTCAATCAGCGCCAACGCTTTCTGGAGGCGAAGCACAGCGAGTGAAACTTGCCAGCGAACTTTCAAAGCGCAGCACTGGTCACACGATTTATCTTTTAGATGAGCCGACGACGGGTTTGCACTTTGAGGATGTTCGAAGATTGTTAATCGTCTTGGCGCGTCTTGTCGATCAGGGCAACACAGTTTTAGTGATTGAACACAATCTTGATGTGATTAAAACGGCCGATTGGATTATTGATCTTGGTCCAGAAGGGGGTAATGGAGGTGGAACTGTTGTTGCTGAAGGATCACCTGAAGTTGTGGCAAAAATAGGCGCATCGCATACCGGGCGATATCTTGCCAAGATGCTGGCTCCTAAGACAGTCAAGAAGAGCATCAAAAAGACCGTCAAGAAGAACAAATAGTTCGCGAAGATCATGCAGCGGCCGAGCGGAGTAATCCCAGATAAGCCTGGCTCTTATCAGTTCAAAGATTCTCACGGTCGCGTAATTTATGTAGGTAAGGCGAACAATTTAAGGTCGAGAATTAACAGCTATTTTGCTAGCGCCGAGACATTGCACCCACGAACAGCAAACATGGTTTCAACCGCGACCAGTGTTGAGTGGATAGAAGTTCGTAATGAAATAGAAGCATTGATTCTCGAGCACAGTCTGATTAATCGTTACGCGCCGCGTTTCAATATTCGATTACGCGATGACAAGAGTTATCCGTTTTTAGCGGTCACGATTGACGAGCAATGGCCAAGGGCGCTCGTGATGCGCGGTCGCAAACGAAAGGGCACCCGGTATTTCGGCCCGTATCCGCATCCATGGGCGATTCACGAAACACTCGACCTGCTTTTGCGATCTTTCCCAGTTCGAACTTGTTCCCCCGCAACTTTTAAACAACACGAACGACTTGGGCGTCCGTGTCTACTTTTTCATATCGAGAAGTGTTCTGGGCCGTGCGTTGGAAATGTTACTTCAGAGAAATATGCAAGTCACGTCAAGGACTTCTTGGACGTAATGGATGGAGAGAGTGATGAAGTTTGCCAGAGAATCCGAAAAGAGATGGCGGCCGCTTCCACGTCCCATGAATTTGAGCGGGCCGCAAGATTACGTGATCAACTGTCGGCAATAAATCTGGCGCTTGAGCGCCAGCAGATGGTTGGTGAACGCAGTGAAGATATTGATTTAATCGGCGTTGCCGAAGATGAATTTGAAGCTGCTGTGCAGGTTTTTTATGTCCGCAAAGGTCGTGTTGTCGGGAGGAAAGGTTTCGTCGTCGACAAAGTTGAAGCGGTAACCAGTGCTGGCTTAACAAGTCGAATTATTGAGCGATTGTATGACGAGTCACCGATCTTGGGTATTCCTAAATTAGTAATCGTTCCGTTTGAACCAGAAGAAGTTCAGATTCTTGAAGAATGGTTAAGCAGTCTTAGATCCTCGCGTGTTGAAATCAGAGTCGCACAACGCGGCGACAAGCGTGAACTACACGAACTTGTTACGAATAATGCTCGAGAAGAATTGAACCGCCATCGACTGCGTCGGGCATCTGACCACACTGCACGGTCGCGGGCATTAACTGAATTGCAAACTTTGTTGAACCTGCCCGAAGTTCCATTAAGGATTGAATGTTACGACATGGCGCATCTGCAAGGCACAAATTATGTAGGTTCAATGGTCGTGCTTGAAGACGGGCTACCAATGAAGCGCGAATATCGGCGATTCAAGATCAAAGACGTGCCAGGTAACGATGATTACGCAGCGATGCGTGAAGTATTAACACGTCGCCTTAGTGCTTATATTTCAGAGAGAGATCAACCGGTTAATGAGCGTGGTGAAAGACCCGGCAAGTTTTCGTATGCGCCACAATTGCTTTTGGTTGACGGTGGCAAAGGGCAACTTGGTGTCGCTGAGCAGGTTGTCCGTGAACTTGGTCTTGAAAATGAGATTCCAGTCGCATCACTAGCCAAACGCTTTGAGGAGGTTTTCATTCGGGGGAGTTCGGAACCTGTTGAGGTACCACGAGGCAGTGATGCCTTATTCATGTTGCAAGTTATTCGCGACGAAGCACACCGTTTTGCCAATCGGTTTCATCGAGAGTTGCGTGGCAAGGCAATGATTTCAAGTTCGCTTGACGGCATCGCAGGACTCGGGGCAGCCAGGGCAACAAAATTGATCAAGTCGTTGGGCAGTGTCTCTGCAGTGAAGCAGGCAAGTCGAGATGACTTGGCGTTACTGACTTGGCTGCCAACTGCTGTTGCAGATTCGGTGTACCAGCGATTTCATTCCTGACTTCAGAGGCCGAACTTAGATAGTGTTTTAATCAGTGGCTGATATTTTATTGATTGCTGGTCTGTCGGGCGCTGGGCGTTCATTGGCCGCTGACGACCTAGAAGATTTGGGATGGTTCGTAGTTGACAACATGCCAACAGAACTCATTGACAAAGTCGTTGAGATTGCTTCGGTGGGTTCGAAATTAGCCAAACTTGCGTTAGTCGTTGGTACACCGACTGCTCAATTAGGAATAGTTGAAGTTTTAAAAAAACTGCGACACGGTAGTCACCGTGTTCGTTTGTTGTATTTAGACGCGACGACTGCGGAACTCGTAAAGCGATATGCAACTACGCGGCGAAAGCATCCGCTGGCTGATGATAAGTCGGGTGTTGAACAAGCAATCGCTAAAGAAAGAACCCTGCTTGAACCTGTTAAGGGTGCAGCCGATCTAGTAGTAGACACCACGAATTTGACAGTGCATCAACTTAAGTCGCGAATCGGAGAATTATTTGCAAGCGGTGATGCCAGTGACGCGATGCAGGTATCTGTGGTCTCTTTTGGATACAAACATGGGTTGCCAACCGATGTTGACCTTGTGTTTGATGTTCGGTTCTTACCTAACCCTCACTGGGACGAAAAATTGAGGCCTCTAACTGGATTAGATATTGCAGTCAGCGATTATGTGATGTCGCAAGAACTTTCGCACAAATTTCTTGCCGAACTTTACAGCATGCTGAAGATTCTGTTACCTGCGTATATTGCCGAGGGTAAAAGTTATTTGACCATCGCGATCGGGTGCACCGGCGGTCGTCATCGTTCGGTTGTGATATCCGAACAAATTTCACACTGGCTTGTTAAAAACGCACAACAACCTAGGATTACCCACCGCGACATTATGCAAGTCGACTCGGGGCACTAAGGTTTAGGCATGACAATCAGAGTTGGAATCAACGGCTTCGGGCGTATTGGCAGAAATTTTTATCGGGCGATTAAACAAACTGGTGCAGATATTGAGATAGTTGCGGTCAACGATCTTGGTTCGCTGAAGACGATGGCGCATCTTCTTAAATACGACTCCGTGCTTGGTGTGTTGCCAAACGAGATATCTGCAACAGATGACGGTATTAATATTGATGGCAAAATTTTGAAGGTTCTCTCAAAGCGAGACCCAAAGGAGTTGGGTTGGGGAAATCTCGGCGTTGATCTTGTAATTGAATCAACCGGGTTTTTTACAGATCGCGAAAAAGCATCTGCCCATTTGGATGCCGGAGCGCCGTGTGTAATTATCTCTGCCCCAGCAACTAATGCTGATGCGACTTTTGTGTTTGGCGTAAATCATCAAGACTTTGATCCGAAGAACCATAAAGTAGTTTCAAACGCAAGTTGCACAACGAATTGTTTCGTGCCAATGGTCAAAGTGTTAGATGATGCTTTTGGTGTTGAGAATGGTTTGATGACGACGATTCACGCATATACGGGCGACCAGTCGATAGTTGATGGACCCCACAGTGATTTGCGAAGGGCCCGAGCGGCTGCAATAAATATCATTCCAACAAGCACAGGTGCCGCACGCGCAACAAGTCTCGTGATGCAATCAATGAAGGGAAAGTTGGATGGAACATCGTTACGAGTACCGGTTCCAACGGGATCAATCACTGATTTGGTTGCGAATCTAAGGAAACCGGCATCGGTTGCTGAGATTAATGCTGCATTCAAGGCCGCAGCATCAGGACCTCTAAAAAATATTCTTGAATACTGCGTTGATCCGATTGTCTCTAGTGATGTTGTTACGAATCCACATAGTTGTGTGTTTGATAGCGACCTGACAATGAGTATGGGATCGTTGGTGAAAGTTCTTGGCTGGTACGACAATGAATGGGGCTATTCGAATCGTTTGGTAGATCTCACAACATTTATTGGGGCAGCACTCAAGCGTTAGATGGTTCCACAACTAGAAGATCTCGGTGAAGTTCGCGGCAAGACCGTGTTGGTTAGAACTGATTTCAATGTCCCGATGTCGGGCAACGATGAAGATCGAGTTATCGCTGATGATTTTCGAATTAGAGCGGCGTTACCAACTATTAATTGGCTAACCGATCGCGGCGCAAAAGTTATTTGCGCCAGTCACCTAGGCCGCCCAAAAGGCATGTCGACATTAAAATATTCGATGGCACCAATTCGAAGGCGACTTGGAGAACTAGCCCCAGGCGTTGAGTTACTTGAAAATCTTCGCTTCAATGGAGGCGAAGAAGCAAACAACCCAGAGTTTGTAAAGCAACTTGTTGAAGGCGTTGACCTATACGTCAATGATGCATTTGGTGCGGCACACCGATCACACGCTTCAATTGTCGGCCCACCAAAGACATTGCCATCTGCCGCGGGTCGATTATTGCAACGCGAAGTAGAAGTACTTGGTGAGATGCGAAACAATCCCAAACGACCTCTCGTGGCAGTGTTAGGTGGAGCAAAGATCAGCGACAAAATTGGTGTGATCGACGCATTGTCGAATGTTGTTGACTCTTTTGTCATTGGTGGCGGAATGTGCTTCACCTTTCTTGCAGCCAAGGGAATGCCGATTGGAGACTCTTTGTGCGAACCAGACCAAATATCGTTCTGCAAAAAACTACTTGCATCGAAAGTTGAAATTCATTTGCCTGAAGACATCGTCGGTGTTGATTCAAACGGTCAATTTGCAACTTTTGGAATTCGGCTGCCGCCTGGTGCTAAGGGTTTAGATATTGGTCCAGGAAGTGCTGCTGCATTTGCGGACATAATCATGGGAGCCCGAAGTGTATTCTGGAACGGACCGATGGGGATGTTTGAAGATTCACGATTCGCAGCCGGAACCCGAACTATCGCTCAGGCAATGTCAGAGACGAAAGCGTTCACAATTGTTGGCGGTGGTGACTCGGCGGCAGCCCTGGCGCAGTTTGGTTTTGAAAAAGATGTAGACCATGTTTCAACTGGCGGCGGTGCATCATTAGAGTTTCTTGAACTCGGCGACTTGCCAGGATTAAGCGCGTTGCGAGGAGCACCAAATGTCAAATGAAGTTCGTAAGCCAATTATTAGTGGTAACTGGAAGATGAACCATAACCACTTTGAAGCTATTCAATCGATTCAAAAACTGGCTTATCTTTTAACCAAGGAAGATTTCGTGGCAGTAGATGTGACAATACATCCTCCATTTACGGACCTAAGGAGTTCACAAACACTTATTGACGCTGATGATTTACAATTTATTTTGGGTGCGCAACATTGCCACGAGGCCGAATCGGGTGCATTCACAGGTGAGGTCTCTGCACAGTTCCTCGCCAAGCTCAATGTTCACTATGTAATTGTCGGTCACAGCGAGAGACGTCAGCTTTTTGGTGAGACTGATGAACAGGTACAACAAAAAGTCGTTGCGATTCAAAAATATTCGATGACACCAATTTTGTGTGTTGGCGAAACCCTTGCCGATCGTGAGGCTGGTCTGACTCACGAAAAAGTTCTTGGACAAGTTCGCTCAGCATTAGCAAAACGATCAGTAGAACATGTGCGGTCGATGGTGATTGCCTACGAACCAATTTGGGCGATTGGTACGGGTAAAACTGCGACTGCCGATGATGCACAACGAGTAATTAGTTCAATCCGCGAGGAAGTATCAAAGATCTCGTCGCCGATGGCGGCAAGTGCGATACGACTTCAATATGGTGGCAGTGTTAAGGCCAGCAACATTGTCCAGATCATGTCTCAACCCGATATTGATGGTGTGCTAGTTGGTGGCGCGAGCCTTGATTCGGCTGAATTCGCCCGCATTTGTCAATACCGACTTCGGACGGCATAGTTTTTTGACGTTACCCATTAGATGTTATTGTTTGGTCATATAGAAATCAATCGATTTCTAGATACTCAAAGGGGAGATCAAATATGAGAAAAACCACGAAAGTGGCTCGTCTCGCGTCTGCGCTAATAGCTGTGTCATTAATTGGCGCAGCCTGCAGCGGAAGCGATGATGCAGCGACTAGCGATACAACAGCGGCCGTAGCGCCTGCAAGTTATCCAACAAGTTTGGAAGATTGTGCAGCAGTTACTTACGATTACACGAAGCCAGCAACAACTGGCGGAATGACAATTACATACGACATCAATCCAGCTGCAGTTTGGGATGACGGTTCACAGATAACAGCCGCCGATTTCAAGGCAACTTGGGAAGCATCCTTGAATACCCCAGCATCAATTTCGACATCTGGGTATGACCAAGTGACCGCTGTAGAAGCGGGTGCAAGTGACAAACAAGTCGTTGTAACAATGAAGGCTGTTTACGCACCATGGCGAGGATTATTTAGTTCATTGATCAAGGCTTCGGCAGTCAAGAATACTAAAGATGTCTCGGGTGATTTCGCAGACAACATTCCATTCTCGGGACGTCCATACAAAATTAAATCGTGGAGTCCAGACCAAATTGTGTTTGTGCCGAATGATAAATATTGGGGTGACGACAAGGCTGTAACGAAAAAATTCGTAATGGTGCCGAAGGCTGACAGCGATACAGAAATTGCAGCGATCAAGGCAGGCGAAGTGGACATGATTTACCCTCAGTTTTATGCAGGTATTGAAGAAGCAGTGAAGCAAGACAATATTGCATCCAAGATTGATTACGGCGGCGACTATGAGGGTTTCTATTTCCAACAGAAATGTGGACCATTCGCAGATCCAAACTTCCGTGCGGCATTCTCGATGTCAATTGATCGTGATGCGCTGTTCAAGCAGATCT
>CAMAWU010000049.1 GCA_945862025.1 Ferrithrix thermotolerans DSM 19514
GGAAATCGCAATTTAAAAAGTGTCTGCTTCCAAGATGCCGCATAACTTTCCATTAGTTCAAGTGCTGCCGATGGAGCACTTGTCAGGCCACGAAGTGTGCCGACGGCGATCGGAAAGAACGCCAGGAAAGTGCCGAGAATTGATGCCGATAGCCAACGCGGCCAAACGAATGAACCAATTTCTAACTTTCCTCCCCAACTGACGACTAGTGGAGCAAGAGCGATCAATGGAACCGTCTGCGACATCACAAGATAAGGCAATAATCCGCGGCGAATGACGTTAAAGCGCGCCATCAACACCGCCAAACTAATTCCGATTGTCGTTCCGAGGAAGAATCCGACGAGAGACAGTCGTAGTGAAAACCAAGCGCCCGAGAGCACGACGATCCAAATTTTTTTGTCGGAGCCACGAACCTCTGGACGGCTGTACCGACTGAGCATTGTTGAAACATGTGGCATCGCATTGTCATTGGCGCGCGGCAAAATTCGAACACCTAAAAATTTTCCACCATCTTGCGGACCAACTATTTTATAGAACTCCCAAAGTGCTGTCACGAATGCAATCGTCAATGCGAACATGACAATTCGATATGCGATTCGACCCGCTAACTTCATTTATTATTGGCCTGCGACAGTGCGGCAATTTCTGGCAAAATTGATTTACCGTAGGCATCAAGTGTTTGTTCTTTTCCATCGTGTTGTAAATAAATTGAAAACTGATCAACGCCAAGTTCTTTGAGGGCCTTCAATCGCTTCAAGTGTTCGTCGATATTGCCGAGAATGCAAAAGCGATCAACAATTTCGTCTGGGACGAAAGTCGTGTGCGTGTTTCCTGCTTGACCGTGCTGCTTATAGTCATAGCCTTCGCGGCCTTTGATGTAATCGGTAAGTGCTGCTGGCACAGAACTTGAATCACCATAGCGAGCCACAATATCTGCAACGTGATTGCCGACCATGCCACCAAACCAGCGGCATTGCTCGCGCATGTGCGTTAAATCATCGCCGACATATGCTGGCGCCGCAACACAAATCTTCACACTTTTCTGATCTCGACCTGCATCGCGAGCAGCTTTGCGCACGGCATCAATTGTCCACGCAGCGATATCAATATCGGCAAGTTGTAAAATAAAACCATCGCCAACTTCGCCTGTCAACTTCAACGCTTTTGGTCCGTATGCAGCGACCCAAACTTCGCATTTGCTTTTTGAAGCCCACTCAAATTTAATTTTTGAACCGTTGTAATTAATTTCGCGACCGTTCGAAAGTTCGCGGATCACATCAATACTCTCACGCAAAGTTGCAAGTGTTGTTGGCTTACCGTTTGTAACACGAACAGCAGAGTCGCCACGACCTATACCGCACACGGTTCGGTTGCCATACATTTCATTCAATGTTGCAAACAAACTTGCGGTTACTGTCCAGTCGCGGGTTGCAGGGTTTGTAACCATTGGTCCGACAATGACATTGTTTGTCTTTGCCAAAATTTGGCTATAAATAACGAAAGGTTCTTCCCACAAAATGTGACTATCGAATGTCCAGACATGCGAGAAACCTTGGGCATCGGCTTGTACTGCTAGGTCAATCACCTGACTTGCAGGTGGCGTCGTCTGCAGAACAATACCGATATCCATTTTGATTACCGACTGTGTGGAAAGCCGAGATCAACTTGCGATGTTCGCGGGTCTGGCCATCGTGATGTCACGACTTTTCCACGCGTGTAAAAGTTGATGCCTTCTGGGCCATACATGTGTTGGTCGCCAAACAAACTTGCCTTCCAGCCACCAAATGAATAGTAAGAAACAGGAACCGGAATCGGAACGTTGACACCAACCATGCCGACATTTACTTCGTATTGAAACTGTCGTGCGACTCCACCATCTCGGGTGAAAATTGCAGTGCCGTTACCGAATTGATTGTCGTTAATGGCTTGCAGACCTTCGTCGTAACTCTTGACGCGCATCACGGTCAGAACTGGTCCAAAAATTTCTTCGTCATAACATTTCATGCCAGGTTTAACATGGTCAATCAAACTTGGATTCAAGAAAAATCCTTCGTCTTTGGCTTTATCAGTACCGTCAATGACCACAGTTGCACCTTCTTTTGCTGCACCCGTTACATAACCAGCGACCTTGTCACGATGCTCGCGACTAATCAATGGACCCATCTCACTGGCTGGGTCTGTGCCGGCGCCAACTTTAATGTTTGGCACTCGAGTTTTAATTTTTTCAACAAGTGCATCTGCAACCGTGTCTACTGCAAGCACAACTGAAACTGCCATGCATCGCTCGCCGGCTGAACCGTAAGCAGCACTGATTGCCGCATCGGCGGCCATATCAAGATCGGCGTCTGGCAAAACCAACATGTGATTCTTTGCTCCACCGAGTGCTTGCACACGCTTGCCGTTCTTTGTACCGATTTCGTAAACATATTTTGCAATCGGTGTTGAACCCACGAAACTAACTGCAGCAATATCTGGATGATCAAGCAAACGATCAACTGCAACTTTGTCACCATGTACCACGTTGTACACACCGTCTGGCAGACCCGCCTGGCGTAGCAAGTCAGCGATAAACATTGACGCTGATGGATCTTTTTCACTCGGCTTCAAAATAAATGTGTTGCCACACATAATCGCATTTGCAAACATCCACATTGGGACCATCGCGGGAAAATTAAATGGCGTGATACCAGCTACTACACCGAGCGGCTGACGAATTGAATAAACATCTACACCCGTTGAAGCCTGCTCCGAGTAGCCACCTTTGAGCATTGCTGGAACACCACAAGCGAACTCAATATTTTCAAGACCGCGGGCAACTTCGCCGAGCGCATCGCTTGGTACTTTGCCATGCTCAAGAGTTAATAAGTTTGCAATTTCTTTTCGGTTTGCATCGACTAGTTCGCGCATTCGAAACATAATTTCTGCACGACGAGATAAGTTCGTCGCGCGCCAAGCAGGAAACGCAGCCTTGGCTGAAGCAACTGCCGCATCAACATCGGCGATATTGGCCAAGTCAACTTCTGATTCTTGTTTTCCTGTTGCGGGATTAAATACTTTGCCGCTCTTGCCAGATGTTCCGGCGACGACTTTGTTGTTGACCCAATGGCTAATGCGATTCATTATTTCTCCTGTAGTTGTTGATTATTTAATTTAAGTATTGGCACAGACCGCGTTTGACGAACTTGCCGTGACCTTTGCGACCAGTGTATTTATCGTTTTCAATTACAACCATGCCACGCGAAAGTACCGTGTCAACTTTGCCATCAATCACAGTTCCTTCCCAAGAGGAATGATCCATATTCATGTGATGCTTGTCGTTAATGCCGATTTTTGTCTTCTTGTTCGGATCCCAAACCAAAATGTCGGCATCTGAACCAGGGGCAATGACTCCTTTTTGCGGATACATACCAAACATTCGTGCAGGTGTCGTGCTGCAAGTTTCAACCCAACGCTCAAGCGACAGTTCACCTTGCACTACACCCTGATAAATAAGTTCCATTCGATGTTCAACCCCACCCATGCCATTTGGAATCTTTGAGAAGTTGCCTAGGCCGAGTTCTTTTTGATCCTTGAAACAGAACGGACAGTGATCGGTTGAGACGATTGCAAGTTCGTTCATTCGCAAACCCTTCCACAAATCGCCGTGGTGATCATGTTTGTCATGCTTGCTTCGAATTGGTGGCGAGCAAACAAACTTTGCGCCTTCGAAACCAGGTCGAGCCAGATGATCTTCAAGAGTCATATACAAATATTGCGGACAAGTTTCACCAAACACATTTAATCCCTCGTGTCGGGCTTCAGCCAAGGAGTTGAGTGCCTCAGATGCCGACATGTGAACTATGTAGAGAGGCACATTGCCGGCAACTTTCGATAACACGATTGCGCGATTTGTGGCTTCACCTTCGAGCAAACTTGGGCGCGAGTAAGAGTGATATTTAGGATCAGTATCACCGCGCGCAATGTGTTGCTGAACCAGTACATCAATTGCGATGCCGTTCTCCGCGTGCATCATAATTGTCGCGCCGTTTTCGCTAGCTGTTTGCATCGCGCGCAGAATCTGCCCGTCGTCGCTGTAAAACACGCCAGGGTAAGCCATGAATAATTTGAAGCTGGTGACACCTTCGTGATCAACCAGATACGTCATATCTTTCAGAGACTGTTCATCAACACCACCGATGATTTGATGAAACGCATAGTCAACTGCACAGTTGCCACCAGCTTTGCGATGCCACTCTGCTAAACCTTCGTGAACATTTTCGCCGTAACGCTGCAACGCCATATCGACAATTGTTGTGACACCACCCCAGGCCGCTGCGATTGTGCCAGTTTCAAAAGTGTCAACTGCTGCTGTGCCACCAAATGGAAGCTCCATGTGAGTGTGCACATCAATGCCGCCAGGTATTACATATTTGCCTTTGGCATCTATAACTTTGTCGGCAGTGATGCTCAATGAATCTGATTTGCCTCGTTCGAGTAAAGCCAAAATCGTTTCGCCTTCGATGAGTACATCAAAGTCATGCCGACCGGTCGGGCTGATGACTGTTCCGTTTTTTATGAGTGTGCGTGCCATGATTCCTCCCGTGGTTTTATTTGTAAAAATTTTTAGTTATTTTTAGCGCTCAACAAGTTCGTCGTACGCATCTGGGCGACGGTCACGATAAAACGCCCAACGATCACGAACGGTTTTAATTTTGTCCATATCTAGATCGCGAACAATTAGCTCTGGCTTATACGGATCACCCTGGTTGCCAACGAATTTTCCTTCTGGGTCGACGAAATAACTCTGACCGTAAAAATCGTCATCGCCAAGTGGCTCAATGCCGACTCTGTTAATTGCGCCAACGTAGTACATGTTGGCCACAGCGGCTGCTGGTTGCTCAATCTTCCAGATGTATTCGCTGAGTCCACGACTAGTTGCTGACGGATTCAAAACAATTTCAGCGCCGTTCAAACCGAGTGCACGCCAGCCCTCCGGAAAGTGTCGGTCGTAGCAAATATAAATACCAACTTTGCCAACTGCCGTGTCAAAAACTGGGTACCCACCCGTTCCTGGAGTAAAATAATATTTCTCCCAGAAGCCTTTGACCTGTGGAATATGTTGCTTGCGATATTTGCCGAGATATTTTCCGTCGGCGTCAATAATCGCAGCAGTGTTGTAGTACAAACCGGCTTGCACAATCTCATACATCGGCAAAACCAAAACCATGCCGAGTTCTTTGGCGAGTGCCTGGAATCGTTTAGTAGTTGGTCCATCAGGAATTGGCTCCGTATACGAGTAGTACTCAGGCTCTTGAACTTGGCAAAAGTACGGACCATAAAATAATTCTTGAAAGCACATTACTTGCGCGCCCTGCTTGGCGGCTTCACGAGCTTGCGCCTCGTGCTTATCAATCATCGTGCCTTTGTCACCTGTCCAATCGGTTTGCAATAACGCTGCTCGAACTGTGCGACCCATAATCTATCCCCTTATTTTCTGACTTAATTACTTTCTAAACTATCAGCGAGGACACTCTCAACATAAGCCCGAATCTTTGTGTTGCCAAAGTCGTACGCCATCAACTGATCGCGAATCCACCCACTGTCGCGCTCCCACTGTTCATCAGAAACCGTAAGCAGATAATCCAAAACTCGACCTATCTCTTCTTCACTTGGATCATTTGTCCAAAATGGACCCTTCTCCCCAAACTCCAACGGCTTGCCAAACCGGTGAGTTATTTGAAATCGGGGCGCCGCAGCTATGAAGCCAGTTTTGCAACCAAGTGCCAATGACTCATAGCCAAGCGAACTCTGATCGGTCAGAACAATTGTTGCTGACTGAACCAATTCGTACGAAGACTTAGAAGAAGTTCGTCGATTCAGAGTCAAGTCTTGTATTTTGAAATAGTTATTAAAGTATTCGTTCTCCTGATGATGTTGGGCTACACCAGATTCAAAACCAATTACCTTTAGTTTTTGACCACTTAACTTCAGGACTTTGGCAAAATTTTTATAGAATAAATCGCCTATGTCATTTTTCGCAGCTACGTATCCTGAGCGAAAAGTTGATATCCAACTGATCCCCGATGCCGCATCGGATCTTGACTCGTTTGCAAATTGATTTGCTTTGATACTTCCTGAAGAGACACCATTAAATTTTGCGTAATTTGGAATTTGCGAAATCCAGGCCGGTCCAAAAGCAAAAAGTTGATCGATCTCCCATGCTCCAAACGGGCCAATTTCTTTGAGTAATTGCGGAATTTCGAAACCGACATCCAGGCGCCAGCCGTTTTGGACGAGGGCGACTTGGTAAGTTACGTTTGCGCGACGTCTGAGTTGCCACATGGTTGCATTGTTGTCAGTCCGCGAAAGAATTAGTTTTGGTTTAACGAAGTCGATATATGCCTCGATATACGCGAGTGCGCCGAGGCGTATTTTTGGCACAGCACAAAATAACGCACGCATATTAATACTTTCACCACGAATGTCCAACACATGTGGCTTGTGATGTGCGAACATCTCGTCTAACGGGCTTGCCGTGCCTCGATCAATGATCAATAAATCAGCTTGCGGTGGTTTTCGCCACACACGCCTTGTTCCACGAAAGTATTTAACCGCCCGTTGCAAGAATTGCAGAAACGACTTCATTTTGAATTACGAATAGTACGGGTTGGCACCTGTGGAATGGTCAGTAATATCACGCACCCGAGTAATCGCTGGCACTTGCTCGACGAGCATTGTCTGCACACCTTCAAGCATTGTCTGTCGACTCATTGAACAGCCGTGACACCCACCGCCCATCGTGAAATATGCAGTGCCTTCTTTGTCATGGCCAGAAAATGTTACGAACCCGCCGTGCGCCGCAAGTGCAGGGTTCACTTCGCTAAACACAATCGTTTCAATCTGCGCTGAGATTTCGTCATCTGAAACAAGCCCATCAACGTGCGCCTTAAGTGGCTTATTCGGATTACGAATTAATAAACCTTTTGCATCATCGTGGTCTAATTCTGCGCCACGCAATAAATCTAAATCTTTCGCACCAATAATTATCTTCAAACCATCAATTGTGCGAACCTCATCTGTGAATGCAGCCTTAACAAATTCATCGAACACGAGATCGTAGCGAAAATCTTCTCCTGGTCCAGAAAGAATCTCGAGCCGTAAACCAAGTCGCTCTCGCTCAGTTTCTGCATCTCGTAGTTCAATTAATTTTGCATGTGCGATCGGAGTGATCGTAATTAGCGTGTCTTTTATGGCCGGCGCAACGCCAGCGAGAGGGCTTACTTGACTCATTGACACCAAGGCTATCTGTGGGTAATGATTGCTAGTTGTTATAGTGAGGTTTAATACGCACGGGGAGTCCACTGGTTCGGTGGGCTGAGAGGGTGGCCGCCGTCACCGACCCGCACACCTGATCTGGGTAATGCCAGCGGAGGAAGCGATCATGGTCAACACATCTCTAATTTTTGCCGGAGGTCTCGCGCCTAGCGAGTCAACTCTGCATGCGGTTCGCAAAATTAAGCAAGTTGAGTTAGTTATCGCTGCCGACTCCGGATTGCACACCGCACAAAAACTTGGTTTTCGTGTTGATGCCATTATCGGCGACATGGATTCAGTGGATGAAAATGCGCTCGCCGAAGCTAAATCTCGAGGCACAAAAATCATCCAACACGACCGTGACAAAAATTTTACTGACCTACATTCGGCACTTTTATACGCCGCTGAATGTGGAACTAAAAAAATCGTTGTTGTCACTGCGGGTGGTGGGCGCCTTGATCACCAGCTCGGTGTAATTGCTGCGATGTTTGATCCACTGCTTCGGCAAACACAAGTTGAAGCAATTTGGGATAACGAAGAAATATTTGCGCTTCAAGGATCGGCTAGTTGTGAATTCTCGGCAGAAGTCGAAGACATCGTTGGCTTGCAGGCTTTTAGCACCACCGCTATGGGTATCAGCACAACTGGATTGCGCTGGCAACTACTCAATGAGCAACTCGCAAACCACGAAACTCGAGGCGTGAGTAACGAGGCTACAGAAAAAAGAGTCTCTGTCTCGCTTGTCGCAGGCCAACTTCTTGTAATTCATCAAAAGAAAGAGAAAACAAAATGAGCATGTCAATCAACAAAAAAGATTTCAAGAACCTAATTTTGGGCACAGTCCTACTTGCATCAATTGCGAGTGCTTGCGCCAAAGGCTCAACGAATACTGACTCTTCAACTGACCAGACGCAAACGTCGTTACAAGGCGAAAGTTCTGACCCAATCACGTTGACGCTTCTTGCGTATGACTCGTTCACACCATCTGAAAATATCTTCGATGACTTCACACTTGAGACTGGCATCAAAGTTGAAATCGCATTTGGTGGTGACGCGGGAGAATTAGTGACAAAGGCTACACTCATCGCAGGCAATCCGCAAGGCGATGTTTTATGGGGAGTTGACAACACACTGCTGTCGAGAGCGATTGACGCGAAAATATTCTCAGCGTATAAAACAAAAAATATCAATGAACTTGACGAAACAGCGCGCAACTTAGTCTCAAATGATGAAGTGTCGCCAGTTGATACTGGCGATGTATGCATTAACTACGACGTCAAATGGTTTGCCGATCGAAAGATTGCACCGCCATTGACTCTGCGTGCATTGACTTCGGCGAATTATGCGAACCTGCTGGTCGTACCGAGTCCAATTACATCATCGCCAGGTTTAGCGTTCATGCTCGCGACTATCGCCGAATTCGGCGAAGATGGTTGGGGCGAATACTGGCAGCAACTCAAACAAAACGGTTTATTAGTTGTAGACGGATGGAACGAGGCCTACTACACAGAATTCTCCGGCTCATCTGGCAAAGGAGACAGACCGATCGTTGTCAGTTATGGATCTAGCCCTCCTGCAGAAATGATTTATGCAGATCCAAAGCCTGACACGGCGCCGACTGCAGTTGCCGCACTAACTTGTTACCGCCAAGTTGAATTCGCCGGAGTTCTGCGCGGGACAAAGCACGAGCGCGAAGCGCAATTACTAATTGATTACTTAACTGGAGTCAAATTTCAAGAGGATTTACCACTCACGCTGTTCGTCTACCCCGCCAACACAAAAGCGAAGCTTCCAGCAGAATTTCTCAAATATTCGTTACGCCCAGAGTTGCCGCTACAACTTGATCCAAAGTTGATTGCCGAACGTCGAACGGCGTGGCTCGATACATTCACAGATACTGTCTTGCGCTAACTAATCGGCGATTGATTCTTGATGATTAATTACTGATGATCACTTCATATCGATCAACAAGTAAATGGCTGGCATTCTTACCAGTTGTGGTGATGCTGACGTTTGTTGTGGCGCCAGCGTTAAATATTTTTATAATCTCACTTAACTTTGAGTCGTTTGCAATACTTACGGCGCAAACGACACAAAGTGTGGTTTGGTTCACAACGTGGCAAGCAATAATCAGCACAATTCTGGTTCTTTTCTTCGCAATGCCGATTGCAGCAATGACTGCAAACTTTGATTTTTTTGGACGACGAGCACTAATTTCACTTATCAGTGTTCCATTTATTCTGCCAACAGTTGTCGTCGGCGCAGCATTTCTTGAGATTCTTCCAACGAGTATTCACCACAGTGCATTCGCAATAATTATTGCTCATATATATTTTAATTTCGGGCTTGTAGTTCGAATTATCTCGAGTCGGTGGCAGCAAATTAATCCCCATCTGGATGATGTCGCTCGCACTCTTGGTGCTTCGAGAACACGACTCTTCGTAACGGTCACCTTGCCCTTGCTTAAGAAGTCATTGCAATCGGCAGGCTTATTGGTGTTTTTGATGTGCTTCACCTCATATGGCGTTATTCGTATTTTGGGTGGCCCTGCTCGATCAACAATTGAAACTGAGATTTATTTTCGGGCAATGCAACTCGGGGATGTCTCTGGGGCATTAGTCCTATCAATTTTGCAACTGGTCGTTGTCGGAGTTTTGGTTTTATTGACCACACAATTCGGCACGAGAAAATCAGCAGAGCTTAGCCAGATGGTTTTTTCACGAATTCGTAAACCTCAAACTTCTGGTCAGATAATTGTTATTGCGTCAGTTGCATTAATCACCGCAGTTACCGTAGTTATGCCGTTGGTCAGCGTGGTGCGCCGATCAATTTTAATTGACCAACAAATTAACTTTTCGATTTGGCAGAGCATTTTTATAGACGAAGAAATTTTCAGGTCGTTGATGACTTCATTAAAATTTGCTGTCTTTACAATTATTGTCTCAACGACTATTGGTTTATTAAGTGCATGTGCAGTTACCTATGGCTCAGAGCGTTACAGAGTTTTAAACTTACTAACGGCATTGCCAGTCGTAATCTCGGCGGTAACTCTCGGTCTCGGACTAATAATCACGTTTGATATCGACCCAATTGATTGGCGCGGGGCATGGCTGATGATGCCAATTGCACACTGCTTAGTTGCAATCCCAATTGTGATGCGAATGATTTCACCAACCATTCGAGACTTACCTAACGGGTTGCGCGACGCTTCGCAGACATTGGGTGCAACAACTTGGCAAATGTGGCGAACAATAGATTTACGACTAATCAAACCTGCTCTAGTGTCGGCAGCAGCGATCGCTTGTGCCGTTTCGCTTGGAGAATTTGGTGCGAGCAGTTTCCTTGTGCGACGTAACAACGAAACTTTGCCCCTGATGATTTCGCGACTACTGGGTCGTCCCGGAGAAATTATTCAGGCTCAGGCTTATGCGATTGCAACTTTATTGATCGTTGCTTGCGCTGGGATTATTGGTGTGGTCGATTATTTCGGCACAGAGAAACACTGATAAACGAGCTATCTAAATGTTGGATTGTCGAAACCTTGTCGTGACTTATGAGTCAACACCGGTGCTGCAAAATCTTTCTATATATATAGGTGCTGGTGAAGTCGTCGCATTGACCGGCCCGAGTGGTTCAGGTAAAACGACCCTGTTGCGATGCATCGCAGGTCTTGAAGTAGTTGACTCTGGCACGATTTTTTTGAGCGGCGAAGAGATCACCCCCAAACCAGCACATTTGCGTCGAATCGGCTTGGTGTTTCAAGACAATCAGTTGTTTCCACATTTGAATGTCGCAAAAAATATTTCGTATTCGCTAATGATTCAAGGTACTAAACAGAAATTAATGGATGAAAAAGTCGCAGAAGTTCTCGAACTCGTGGGGCTAACCCATCTATCTCAGCGCGAAGTTTTTAAACTTTCGGGCGGTGAGGCAAAACGTATTGCAGTCGCCCGAGCACTAGTGGCACAACCTAAAGTTTTGTTACTCGACGAGCCACTTAATGGCCTTGACAAAGAGTTGCACGCGCGACTTCTCGCCGATCTTGGCACTTTGCTTCGGCTACGTGGTACGACAACGTTGCATGTAACTCACGACCAAGATGAAGCAAACGCAATAGCTGACCGTGTGTTAGATATTCGCAATCTGATGTCGCACTGAACTCGCACTAATATCTCGCTTAATGTCAAATATTAAACTTGAAGTAGTCGAACTTCAGACTTCTGAGACTTACGAACTACGTACGGCGGTTTTGCGCGATAACACCCCAACTAGTGACCCCAAATATGCAGAAGACTCAAATCCAGGCACAGTGCATCTAGGCATTTTTGATGCGCACGAAAATCTGATCGGTACATCAACCTGGGTTATTAACCCTTGGCAGGAAGACAGCACGGCCCAGGCCATTCAGCTTCGGGGTATGGCAGTAGCCAAAAACCGACAGAGTGCGGGTCTGGGCACAATGTTGTTAACTGCTGGCGTTATTCACGCCGAAAAACTTAAGGCTAAATATATTTGGGCCAAAGCCCGCGATTCTGCACTTAACTTTTATTTACGACACGATTTTTCGGTTGTTGGTGACGGGTTCACTGAAGGCACTACTCAGATGCCACACCATTTAGTTGTCCGCAAAATCAATTTCTAGTTTTT
>CAMAWU010000050.1 GCA_945862025.1 Ferrithrix thermotolerans DSM 19514
GCCCCTGCAGACTTTCCTGCGACAAGATTATTGATGTCGTTTACAGATGCCGGCGCGAGTACTTCGTAACGAGGTGTTACTCCGGTTTCAATAACTAGGACAGCAGGTGCACGCTCGCAAACGCCAAGACATGGCGACGCCACTGCGCCTAGTGGGATTGAATCTTCTTTGCAGCCAGACATTGCTCGGCAGGCAAGGTCAACGCAAACATGAACTTGCCGAGCAGGGCGCTCGTTTGTATCAAACAATGCATAAAAAGTTGCCACTCCATAAATATCTGCAGGAGCAATATCAAGTCGTTGCGAAATGTAGTTAATCGAGCCGCGACTTAGCCAGCCGATCTGGTCATTTACGGCATGAAGAGTCGGCAGTAAAAGATGACGCAGACTGCGTAGAGATTCGCCACCACGAGCAACACGGTGCCCAGTTGCATTTCGTTCGCCACCCTGAGAAGTCTCTGGGGCAAGTCCGAGTAGCGAATCGACAGCATTCTTCTCTTCACTCGTCGCATCTGCTGAGGCTATTTTTAGATCCATTGCGACATTGACTTTACGACCTAATTCGGCTGTCTAGCGACTTAACCGTAATATAGGCATATCACTATGAGCCTTAGAGAAATTGATGTCAAGCGATACATCAATACCGACTTGTACCCAATAGACAAGAACAGCGTCAATGCTGGGTTAATCGCAAGGTCGCACGCCTCAATTAAGGCAGATGGTTGCGTTGTGCTGAAAAGCTTTCTTCGCTCGGAGCGAATTGAAGAACTTGTTCAAGAATGTGACCGAGTTGAGTCGCACGGTCATCGAAATTTCACGCGAACTAATCCATATTTCACGAATGATCGCAGCGATTTACCTACTAGTCACCCGCTGCGTCGATTTTATGATCGGTCAAATGCGTTTGTGCCAGCCGACAACTTTGGCTCAGAAAGTATTCTTAGGGCGATTTTTGACTGGCCGGCGTTTGCTCCTTTCATTAAAGAAGTGCTCGGCGAAGAGAAGTTTTTCCCGTATGCAGATCCGTTGGCAGATGTGACGGTTAATCTTGCCGAGCAGGGCAATGGATTCCCATGGCACTTTGACACAAACAACTTCACGGTTACTTTGGCAATTCAGAATGCCGAATCGGGTGGCGACTTTGAATACAGCCCTATGGTTCGGTCACTAACTGATGAGAACTATTCAGTAGTTGAAAAAGTATTGGATGGCGACAAAGAATTGATTAAAACGATTCGTCTTGAACCAGGCGATCTACAAATATTCAAGGGGCGTTATTCGTTGCATCGTGTCACGCCACTAAGTGGTTTGCGAAAAAGATATGTCGCAATTTTTAGTTATGTCGCCGAGCCTGGCATGGTCAGTAGTCCGCAACGCGCAAAAGAACTTTATGGTCGCGTATTGCCGATTCATCTAGAGCGCGCAGGTTTGCGTGCTGATTCGCTCGTCGACTAGTCGCAGCAACATGATGAAAGCAGTTGTCACGACTGGTAATGGTGGCTACGACAAGCTTGTGTATTGCGATGTGCCGAAGCCAGTTCTCGGCTCAGGCGAAGTGTTGTTACAAGTACTCGCGGCTGGTGTCAACAACACCGAGATAAATACCCGCCTTGGTTGGTATTCATCAAGTGTTGTTACTGGCACGAATACTGTTGCTAGTAATAAGCCTCAATCAGAGCTTCAAAAAATTGACGGCGGATGGAATATCGCGACCCCGTTTCCGTTTATCCAGGGCACCGACTGTTGTGGACGGGTTGTAGGTGTTGCGCCAGATGTTGATTCAAAATTTGTCGGCGAGCGAGTGATTGTGAGACCTTGCATCCGCCCAGATGGTTTTGGTTCAATGCGCAATATTTGGATGGGTTCGGATTTTGACGGGGCATTCGCGCAGTTTGTCAAAGTTCCTGCAACTGAAATTTTCAGAGTCAATTCAACTTGGAGCGATGTCGAACTTGGCTCTATTCCGTGCAGTTATGGCTCGGCAGAAAATATGTTGCATCGGGCGCAAGTTCTTGCAGACGAACATGTGTTAGTTGTTGGTGCATCTGGCGGTGTTGGTTCTGCCGTGGTGCAACTCGCCAAAATTCGTGGGGCAAAAGTTACGGCGATTGTCGGAAAATCAAAAGCACAGAAAGTTCGCGAGATTGGTGCAGATGTAATTATTGAGCGCGGCGCAGACATCGCTAAGTTTCTTGGCGAAGAATCGGTTGATGTTGTAGTCGACAATGTTGGTGGTTCGACGTTTGAAGCGATGTTGAAAGTTTTGCGTCGCGGTGGTCGCTATGTTTCGTCCGGCGCAATCGGCGGACCAATCGTAAATTTTGACTTGCGCGATTTTTATTTAAAAGACTTGAATCTCATTGGTTGCACCGCATGGGATGAACCCGTTTTTGCGAATCTTGTTTCGTATATTGAGCAGAATCGGATTAAACCATTAGTCGCTAAAACATTTGCGCTAAAAGAAATTGCTCAGGCTCAACAAGAGTTTCTTGAAAAGAAACATGTCGGTAAATTTGTGCTCGTACCCGAGCAAGCTAGTTGATGAGCTAGTTGATGAGCTAGTTAACTAGCTATTCGCCAGCAACAGGAGCGAGCGCATCTAACCGCTCAATCCGCACGGCAGCAGCTTTAAATTCAGCAGTGCCAGATTTTGGATCTGTTGCATCAATTGTGATCAAATTCGTATTCACTTGATCAGGAAAGTGCATTGTCATAAACACCAAACCAGGTCGGAGGCTCTTGTCGATTCGCACAGGTACCTCAAGTGAGCCACGCAGAGAACTAACCCGAACTACTTCTTCATCTTTAATCGCTAATCGCACAGCGTCTTCTGGTGAGACATCGATAGTTTCACCAAACCGCAGCGGACTATCAAAGCCGCGAGTTTGTACACCCGTGTTGTAAGAGTCAAGTCGACGACCAGTTGTTAGTCGCAATGGAAACTCTGGTGTCGTTGCTTCAACTGGCGGATCATCGATCACGACACTGAATGGTGCGAGGCGACCACGCTTGGCTGGGTCTTTATCCCACAGGCGACCATGTAAAAATGACGGCTCAAGTTTGTCTTCGCTGAAGCATGGCCATTGAATGCCGCCAAGTTCGGCAAGACGCTTGTAAGACATTCCGGCGTGCATCGGGGAGAGGCTTCGCAGTTCATCCCAAATTTGCTCTGATGATTCGTATTTCCAGTCGTGGCCCATCTCACGAGCCAAGTCAAGGATGATCTGAATGTCATCTCGGGCATTGCCCGGCGAGTTGATTGCTTGACGCACACGCTGAACGCGACGCTCTGAGTTCGTAACTGTGCCGTCGCTCTCGCACCATGATGCAGAGCCTGGGAAAACAACATCCGCGAGTTCTGCAGTTTTAGTTAAGAAAATATCTTGCACTACCAAGAAGTCAAGATTCTCTAACAGGTGCGTGGCGTGGGTTCCGTCTGCTTCTGATTGTGCAGGGTTTTCGCCGATCACAAATACAGCACGCAGATCTCCGCGCTCCATTGCTTCAAACATCTCGGTTAGGTTCCAACCATTTGTCGGTGGAATCGTGCAACCCCAGAGTCGATCAAATTTTTCGCGGGCTACATCGTCGACGACATCTTGAAACCCTGGCAACTTGTTTGGTAGAGCACCCATGTCGCCACCACCTTGCACATTGTTTTGTCCGCGCAATGGGCTCAGACCAGCACCTGTGCGACCAACATGTCCACACAACAGCGAAAGATTAATTAGTGAAAGAACATTGTCAACACCGTTGTGATGCTCAGTTATTCCAAGTGTCCAGCAAAGTTGTGCGCTGCCGGCTTTGGCATAGGCATGTGCAAGTTCACGAATCGCATCTACTGGTACGCCAGTTACTTGACTGCCGCGCTCAAGCGTCCATTCTTCGACCGAGTTTGCGTACTCAACAAAACCCGTAGTACTTCCTTCAACGAAATCTTTATTAGCTAAACCAGCGTGAATAATTTCGCGCGCGATCGTATTTGACAACGCAACATCGGTGCCAATATTCAGTCCGAGCCAAATGTCGGCAAACTCTGCCGAAGCAGTGCGTCGTGGATCAACCACGAAAAGTTTTGCGCCGTTGCGTACACCTTGCAAGATGTGATGAAAATAAATTGGATGTGCTTCACGAGCGTTTGAGCCCCACAACACAACTACGTCAGTAGTTTCTACTTCGGCGTATGAACTAGTTCCTCCGCCTGCTCCAAAAACAGTGGCCAGACCGACCACCGAAGGGGCGTGTCAGGTTCTATTACAAGAATCAATATTGTTCGTGCCGATAACTGCACGAGCAAACTTCTGGGCGATGAAGTTCATTTCGTTAGTTGATTTTGAACACGAGAAGAACCCAACAGCAGATGGCGAGAACGCATCTCGGGCACTTGCTAAGCCTGTCGCAGCCTTAGTCAATGCTTCTTGCCAAGTGGCGACGCGCAACTTGCCATTTTCGCGAACCATTGGCTCTGTGATACGCGAGTATGGCTCGAATTTTTGCTTGTTCATTTTTTGTGCCACTTTTTGCTCCGCGTTGACGTTTCGTGCTGAATAGTAAATCAAACTTTAGCGACTTCAGACAGTCTTTAGACGGTTATCTCGTGTCTGTAGAGTGGAGGGTCGCATCAAACTACCGAAAAAACTACTGAAAGAGGAATAATGGGTTTCCCATCTGATCTTGAAATCGCCCGCAAAGCTACTGCTAAACCGCTCACAGAAATTGCCGCCCAAATGGGCATCGGCGCCGAGTTTTTAGAACCGTATGGCAAAAGTCTCGCCAAAATAAGTTTGGAGGCGATCGATTCTTTGAAGTCTCGACCGAAAGCAAAGTATGTCGTCGTAACCGCGATAACACCAACACCACTAGGCGAAGGAAAGACAACAACAACCGTCGGCCTTGGTCAAGCAATGAAGCACATCGGTAAAAAAGCCACGATCAGTTTGCGTCAGCCAAGTATGGGACCAACTTTCGGCATCAAGGGTGGCGCCGCAGGTGGCGGTTACAGCCAAGTAATCCCGATGGAGTTGTTGAACTTGCATCTCACTGGAGACTTTCATGCTGTAACTGCAGCACACAACTTGCTTTCGGCAATGGTCGATAATCATTTACATCAAGGCAACGAATTAGATCTTGATATCAACAACATCACTTGGCGACGAGTTATGGATGTCAATGATCGCTCAATGCGAAATTTAATTATCGGTTTAGGTACAAAAGAAGACGGTGTCGTTCGACAAACTGGTTTCGACATAACTGCAGCATCAGAAGTGATGGCTATTCTTGCGCTTGCAACTTCGAAAGAAGACATGCGTGCACGTTTTTCACGCATCGTCGTCGGATACGACTCAAATGGCAAGCCTGTAACTGCAGAGCAATTGAGTGGAGCAGGTTCAATGGCAGTGATCATGGGCGAAGCGATTAAGCCAAACTTATTGCAAACTATTGAAAACACGCCAGTGATTGTGCACGCCGGACCGTTTGGCAATATCGCGCACGGCAACTCATCAATTGTTGGTGATTTAATTGGCATTCATTCTGGTGATTATCTAATTACCGAGGCTGGTTTCGGCGCCGACATGGGTGCAGAAAAATTCTTCAACATTAAGTGTCGTGCATCGGGTCTTGTGCCAGACGCGGCCGTATTAGTAGCTACCGTTCGTGCGCTTAAAGCTCACTCAGGTAAATACAAGATCGTTGCGGGCAAGGCGTTGCCTGAAGATCTTTTGAAAGAAAATCCTGACGACGTAATTGCCGGCGCTGCGAACCTAATTAAACAAATCGAAAATGTCAAAGCCCACGGTGTCTCGCCAGTTGTGGCGATTAATGGTTTTCCGACTGATCACAAGTCAGAGCATGAAGCGATTCGCAAAATCGCCGAAGGCGCCGGCGCTCGAGTTGCAGTTTGCACTCACTTCGCCGATGGTGGTGCGGGTGCAACCGACCTTGCCAAGGCGGTTGTCGAAGCGTGCAACGACAAGAACAGTTTCCATTTCTTGTATCCAGATGAAGCATCTCTCAAAGAAAAAATCGAGAAGATCGCAACGACAATTTACGGTGCTGCAAAAGTTGATTACACAAGTCTTGCCAATAAGCAGATCAAGACATATACGGATAATGGCTTTGCCAAACTGCCGATTTGTGTTGCAAAAACCCACTTGTCGATTTCGGGTGATGCTTCTTTGCGTGGCGCACCAACGGGTCACACACTTAATGTGCGCGAAGTACGAGCATCAATCGGCGCGGGTTTCATTTATCCAATTTGTGGCGATATGCGCACGATGCCAGGACTCGGAACGAAACCAGCCGCAGCGATTATCGACTTCGATGCGAACGGTGAAATCGTCGGACTGTCATGACACAAGTTGCTGCGCGAACCGCCGGCGGCGCAATTTTGCTCGACGGCGTTCAATTGCGAGATGAAACTGTCGCCAAAATAAAAGCGACGATCAACCAGGCAGGAAACCCGAAAATTTGTTTGGCAACTGTGTTGGTCGGTGACGATGCGCCTAGTCATATATATGTCAAGAGCAAGCACCAAAAAGCTCAAGAAGCAGGCATGATTTCTAAGGGCATTAATTTGCCTGAGAATTCAACGCAAGCACAAGTCGAACAAGCCGTTGCGGCTTTGGTTGCTGACAAGCAAGTGCACGGAATCTTGGTTCAGTTGCCATTGCCAAAGCACATCGACACTGAAGCAGTGCTTAGTTTGCTACCGATCAAAAAAGATGTCGACGGTTTAACAGAAAAGTCACTCGGTCGACTTGTACGCGGTTTGCCTGGTCATGTGCCATGCACACCGCTTGGTGTGATGCGTTTACTCGAGCGCCACAATATTGCGACAGTCGGCAAACGCGTTACTGTCATTGGTCGTTCGGCGCTTGTTGGCTTGCCACAAATGTTGTTGCTCGTGCGTCGTGGTGCTGATGCAACCGTTACGATCGCACACAAATCAACAACCGACATGATTGAGGTTTGTCGTGAGTCAGACATAATAATTGCAGCAGCCGGTGCGGCGCGAATGGTGACTGTCGAGCATGTTAAGCCAGGGGCAACTGTTATTGATGTCGGCGTATCACGAATCAACGGCAAGATTGTCGGCGATGTTGATTTTGATGCCGTGCAGGCAATTGCCGGTGCGATCACACCGATGCCTGGCGGTACTGGCCCAATGACGATTGCATGTTTGTTAGAGAACACTCTTGAAGCTGCTCGAATGCTTGGGGAATTCTGAGAAAGTCTTCAACCGTTTACGATTTCATAATCGTTGGTGGTGGGTCGGCTGGCTCAGCATTAGCAAACCGACTTAGCGCTGACCCGAAAAATAAAGTTCTCGTACTTGAAGCGGGTCGACCTGATTATTGGTGGGATGTTTTCATTCACATGCCCGCAGCGTTGACGTTTCCAATCGGCAGTCGGTTCTACGACTGGCTCTATGTATCTGAGCCAGAGCCGCACATGAACAACAGGCGAGTCACTCAAGGTCGAGGCAAAGTTCTTGGCGGATCATCAAGCATCAACGGAATGATTTTTCAGCGCGGTAACCCACTCGACTATCAACGATGGGCGAGTGACCCAGGTATGTCGACATGGGATTATGCACATTGCCTGCCATATTTCAAGCGGCTTGAAAATTGTCTGGCAGCCAGTAGCGATGACGAATATCGCGGTCACGACGGACCACTGGTGCAAGAGCGAGGTCCAGTAAAGAATCCATTATTCGGCGCATTTTTTGAGGCTGTTCAACAGGCTGGTCACGAACTTACAACAGACGTAAACGGTTTCAAACAAGAAGGCTTCGCTGCGTTCGATCGCAATGTTCGTCGGGGCAGACGTCTGAGTGCGGCTCGCGCATATCTGCACCCAGTTATGCATCGCAAAAATCTCTCTGTTATTTGTCGAGCATTAGTTACGAAATTGATCATTGAAGATAAAAAAGTTACTGGTGTGAATTTTGAGTTACCGTTTGGACGCAAACGAACTGTTAGTGCGCGTGAAATTATTTTATGTGGCGGTTCGTTTAACTCACCACAGTTGTTGCAAGTCTCAGGCATCGGTAATTCTGAACTTTTGAAAAGTGTCGGCGTCGAACCGGTGCATCATCTGCCAGGTGTCGGTGAAAACTTACAAGATCATCTTGAGGTTTATGTTCAACACTCATGCAAACAACCAGTTTCACTAAATCCGAATCTCAAGTTACACAAGAGACCATGGATCGGTTTGCAGTGGTTATTTCGACGTGGCCCGGGTGCATCAAATCATTTTGAAGGCGGAGGGTTTATCCGCGGCAACGAATCTTTCAAATATCCAAACTTAATGTTTCACTTCTTACCAATCGCTGTGAGATACGACGGCACAGCACCAGCTGGTGGTCACGGTTATCAAGTTCACATTGGGCCAATGTATTCAAATTCGCGAGGTTCAGTTCGAATTAAATCGCCAGATGTGCGTGTTAAACCTGAGTTGCGACTTAATTATTTGTCGACGCCAGAAGATCGCCAAGAGTGGGTCGAGGCAATTACTGCAGCGCGAAAGATTCTCGCCCAATCAGCTTTTTCTGAGTTCGACGGGGGTGAGATTTCGCCAGGGCTAGCAATTAGTTCAGATGAAGAGATTCTCGAGTGGGTGCGCCACGACGGCGAGACGGCATACCATCCGTCTTGCACTTGCCGCATGGGCACTGATGAGATGTCGGTAATTGACCCGTTGACAATGCGAGTGCGGGGGATGACTGGCATTCGTGTGGTCGATGCTTCAGTAATGCCTTATGTCACTAACGGCAATATTTACGCACCGACGATGATGATTGCCGAAAAAGCCGCCGACATAATTCTTGACAATCCGCCATTAACTTCGCAGACGGTCAAGTTCTTCAGCCACGCAAACTGATAGCGTTTCATTTCGTTGTGCTGAGTGAACTCAGCGAACATAGAGAACCCCGATTATCTAACATCTAACAAGTCTAAAATGGAGCAGTTGTGAGCAACGAAGAATTCGAAGATATCGACCTCGCGCAATTATCAGACGACGATCTCACTGCGCAGATGCATGACGACCTTTACGATGGTCTTGGCCCAGAAATCATCGAAGGCACAACGATCTTGTTGGACCGCGGTTGGACGCCAACGAAAGTTTTACAAGACGCACTCGTTGAAGGTATGCGAATTGTTGGCATTGACTTTCGTGATGGCATCTTATTCGTGCCCGAAGTTTTGCTTTCTGCAAATGCAATGAAAGGCGGAATGGCGATTTTGCGTCCTCTCCTTGCAGAGACTGGCGCAGAGTCGGTCGGAAAAGTTGTAATCGGCACTGTTAAAGGCGACATCCACGACATCGGCAAGAACTTGGTCGCGATGATGATGGAGGGTGCTGGTTTTGAAGTTGTTGATCTTGGCATCAATGCTGATGTAAACAAATATCTCGCAGCGCTTGAAGAGCACAAGCCAGACATTCTCGGTATGTCGGCGCTACTGACAACGACAATGCCTTACATGAAAGTCGTGGTTGACACGATGAAAGAAAAAGGCATTCGAGATAAATACATCATCTTGGTCGGTGGCGCTCCATTGAACGAAGAGTTCAGTGTTGCTGTAGGTGCCGATGCATATTGTCGAGACGCTGCGGTGGCATCAGAAACCGCCAAGCAACTAGTCGGTGCTCGTCGTTTGCGAAATGCCGAACCACCTGGCCCATCAGTCGCCTAAGTTTTAGTTTGCGATGTCATCTGACACGCGCCCGTTAATAATTGCGTGTGGTGCATTAGCCACTGAGCTTCGTGCTGTGCTTCGCGCATCGGGTGTTGAAGACAGAATTGAAATTAAGTATCTTCCGGCGAATCTACACAACCGTCCAGAAAACATCACACCTCAAGTTGCCGAACTGCTTGAGCAAAATAGTGGGCGAGCAACCTTCGTGGCATATGCAGACTGTGGCACAGGTGGTCACTTAGATCTGCTTCTTGAAAAATATCCAGCCGTGAGTCGATTGCCAGGTGCTCATTGCTATGAATTTTTTGCCGGTACGACTGATTTCTTAAATGCACATGATGAAGAACCAGGAACTTTCTATTTGACTGATTTTCTCGCTAAGCATTTTGACGCGCTGGTCTGGCAGGGTCTTGGTTTAGATGATCATCCAGAACTGCTGAGTGCTTATTTTGGCAACTATCGTCGTGTCGTGCTGTTTTCTCAAACTGTTGACCAAGAAATTGTGAGCGCTGGGCGAGATGCTGCACAGAAACTCGGTCTGTCGTTCGAGCATCGCCATGTCGGTTTGAAATATTTTGCCGACGCGATACCAGTTTTATTCAAATCGGTGAGCAAATCAGATGAAACCAAGGGAGAATAACTAGTGCCACGAGGAAGTAACGAAGTGATTGTAATTATGTGGCGTGATATCCCGGCACAAGTAAACGCGCAAGCCGGACGCGAACGCAAGCAAGTGCAACTCTCAGATAAGTTTCAGCGGGCGATTGATCGTGCAAAGCGTAAGGCACATATTTATACGGCCGATGAAGATATCGCCCAGTGGCGCCGAATTAGTTTGCCGCTAGTTGGAGACCTCGCTGAAGCAGCGCAACGCGAAGCCGATCGACTTGACGTCGAATATTCGCGTGAGCGACTCGGGAGATTGGCATTCGCCGGCGGATACGAAGCCGATGTTGACAATTCGGCAATTAGTGCTGATGCGTTGTTGGCTTTAGAAGAACTTGAAGAAAACGAATAGAAAACGAATAGACAAGGAACATTTATGACAGACACAATACTTTCGTCAGAAACTAAAGAAGTTGTAATCGGATTCGGGCGACCATTTGTAATGATTGGCGAACGGATTAATCCAACTGGTCGCAAACTTCTTGCAGCCGAAATGAAAGAAGGCAACTTCAGCCGTGTTGAGTCTGATGCGTTAGCACAAGTGCTAGCAGGCGCTCACATGCTTGATGTCAATGCTGGTATCCCGTTGGCTGATGAGCCTGCATTGTTGGCAAAAGCAATTCAACTCGTGCAGTCGATTACAGATGTCCCGTTGTCAATTGACTCTTCTATTATCGCAGCTCTTGAAGCAGGGCTTGCTGTTTATAGAGGCAAGGCTCTAGTTAATTCTGTTACTGGCGAAGAAGCCAATCTTGAGCGCGTCTTGCCACTGGTGGCAAAATACGGCGCTGCTGTTGTGGCGATTTCAAACGATGAGACTGGTATCAGCATGGATCCAGACGAGCGTTTCGCCGTGGCCAAAAAAATTGTTAATCACGCCGCCGATTACGGCATCCCTGCTTGTGATGTGGTCGTTGATCCTTTGGTTATGCCAATTGGGGCGATGGGGGATGCCGGCCGCACGGCATTTAAAATCATTCGCCGTTTGCGTGAAGAACTTAAAGTTAATACCACATGTGGTGCGTCTAATGTCAGTTTCGGTATACCTTCGCGTAATAACATCACCGGCACATTCTTGGCAATGGCTATTGGTGCCGGCATGACTTCGGCGATCATGAATCCAATGCATCCAGAAGTTAAAACACTCGTGATGGCCGCCGATGTGCTCGTCGGCAATGACGAGAACTGCTCGGCTTGGATTCGTGCGAACCGTGACCCGAACGAAGTTAACGCCGATCGTGCCGCTAGAAATAGTC
>CAMAWU010000051.1 GCA_945862025.1 Ferrithrix thermotolerans DSM 19514
ACTAGTTACATCTGGGTCGACAGTTGCACTAGTCACGGACGCCGGAACACCAGGCATCAGCGACCCGGGTGAACGGTTAGTCGTCGCGGTTGTTGAAGCTGGTGGCAATGTAACCGCTGTGCCTGGCGCATCAGCATTGACAATGGCCCTCGTAATTAGTGGATTACCAACTTCGCGATTCGTGTTTGAGGGTTTTTTGCCGCGCAGCGGGGCTGAGCGCACCGATCGACTTGCGATGACAACAACAGAGTCGCGCACAATTGTGCTTTATGAAGCACCGCATCGACTTGCAAAAACTTTAAGCGATTTAACAACGGCGTGTGGCGCGATGCGTCGTGTTGTACTGGCGCGCGAACTTACAAAACTGCATGAAGAAATCTGGCGTGGCACATTGCAAGATGCAAACATGCTCGTGGCGGCGACCGAGCCTCGTGGCGAATATGTGATCATTATTGAGCCAGCCAAACCACCTGCTCCGCCAACTGATGAAGAATTACTTGCTGCGATTCGCGCCGAAATTACCAAGGGTGTAAGTCGCAAAGATTCTGCCGCGCGAGTTTCGGCTCGCTTTGGCGTTGCCAAACGCCATGTCTATGAACTTGCGCTACAAGTTCGTGACGATAATTAAAGAGCGCTTATACATTCGCTAATACAACCATTAGCAGCAAGTCTCAAACTGTAAGTTATAGATGTGCAAAAGTTTGCGGCAACGACGCCAATTTATTACGTCAATGCTAAACCGCATCTAGGTCACGCGTATACGACGATCATCGCTGACGCTGTTTGCCGCTGGCACAAACTTTGTGGTGAAGATGTGCATCTATTAACTGGCACAGACGAGCATGGTTTGAAGATTCAGCAGTTCGCCGATGCCGAAGGTATCTCGCCCAAAGAATTTGTCGACAAAATTGCACCGTTATTCGCAGATGCGTGGGATCGCCTGGATATTGACATCAACGATTTTATTCGCACAACCGAAGAGCGCCACAAAATTGGCGTGCAAAAACTATTGCAAGCCTGCTACGACGCTGGCGACATTGAAGTTGATGTCTATCGCGGTCATTATTGTGTTGCTTGCGAGGCTTACTACACACCCGAAGAGCTTGACAACGGCAAATGCAAAATCCATAACACGAAGGCCGAGTATGTCGAAGAAGAAAACTATTTCTTTCGCCTGTCACGCTACGAAGAAAAACTTCTGAAGTGGTACGCAGACCACCCTGACGCAATCAAACCAGATCATCGCGTCAATGAAGTAACTGGTTTCATTAAGCAAGGTCTCAGAGATTTTTCGGTCAGTCGAAAAACTTTGACATGGGGCATCAAGTTGCCATGGGATGACTCGCATGTTGCATATGTTTGGTTCGACGCATTGGCGAATTACATCACCGCACACGGATACGGAACCGACGAAAAACAGTTTGCTGCTAACTGGCCTGTCGACTATCACTTCATCGGCAAGGACATCATTCGTTTTCACTGCGTTTACTGGCCAGCGATGTTGATGTCGGCAGGCTTGGAGCCACCAAAAGGCTGGGCAGTCGGCGGTTGGCTTCTGGTTGGTGGCGAAAAGATGTCGAAGACGACTGGCAATGTCGTCAACCCACTTGATCTGATCGATGAAATCGGTGTAGACGGTTTTAGATATTACGTTTTGGCAGACACTAATTACGGCAACGATGGCGACTTTTCTTATGAAGGATTACTCTCGCGCTACAACTCAGATCTTGCGAACAATTTCGGCAATCTTGCCGCACGTGTGGCAACTGTTGTCGAAAAGAAGTGCGGTGGCATCGGGCCTGTGCCGTCTTCAACTAGTCCGCTTGCAGAAATCGCTACTCAAAGTGTCGCCCAAACAATTGCCGAATGGCAGAACGTTCAACCTGGTCGCGCACTTGACGCCACTTGGTCGCTCATTCGCGCAACAAATGCTTACCTTGAAACAAACGAACCGTGGAAGATGGAACCAGGTGAAGATCTTGACTTGGTAATGGGCGATGCGCTTGAAGCGTTGCGCATTGTGACAATTTTGGCAAGCCCAGCAATGCCAGCGACAACTCAAGATGTTTGGCATCGACTCGGAATGTCTGGCCAAGTTTCTGATCAGCGAGTCGGCACTGATACACAATGGGGTCGCTACCCCGGTGGCACGACCGTGACGAAAGGCGAACCGCTGTTTCCTCGCAAGAAGACTTAGCGATGACAAGTTTGCAAAATGAAATACCAGAGTGGGTTGACACACATTGTCATGTGACCTACGAAGATATTCCAGGTGGCGCAGACGCAGCACTTGACGCGGCTCGTCACGCAGGCGTTAAACGGATGATCACCATCGGTACCGATGTCACAACTTCGCGTGCCGCGATTGATCTCGCAGCAAAACACAAAGATGTGTGGGCCACGGTCGGCCTGCATCCGCATGATGCAAAGCACGGCCTCGATGGCTTGCATGAGTTAATCACCCAGCCTCGAGTTGTTGCGATCGGCGAATGTGGTCTTGACTATTTTTACGATCATTCTGATCGTGCGGTGCAACGCCAAATTTTTGCCGAGCAGATTGCTTTGGCGCATGAATACAAACTTGCGCTCGTGATTCACACTCGTGATGCGTGGGATGAAACATTTGAAATTCTTGATTCATGCGGTGTACCTGAGCGAACTATTTTTCATTGCTTTACTGGCTCACCCGTTGAAGCAAAGAAGTGTCTAGATCGTGGCGCATTTCTCTCATTTTCTGGGATCGTTACATTCAAAAAAGCTGAAGAAATTCGTGCCGCTGCGAAAATTTGCAGTGCCGACAAAATGCTCGTTGAAACCGATAGCCCGTTTCTCGCACCAGTGCCCCATCGCGGAGTTTCGAATCAGCCGGCATATCTTGTTGATGTCGGCGCATGTTTAGCGCAAGTACGAAATACTTCAATCAACGAAATCGCTTCACAAACCACAAGCAATGCATTGATTGCATTCGCCAGACTCGTTGCGTAGCCTTGATTATCGCAGACTTCAGCGAAACTAATTCAGTAACAAGGAGAAACTAGGTTGTCTCTTTCGACTTTTCAGCGCCGACGAATTGCCGTTTTAGGTTTGGCGACTGTAATTTTGTTTCCGTTGTTAAGAAGTTGTGGCGGTGGTAACTCTTCGGATTCAGGCAACACTGCAGCGACGAATAATCCCGCCAGTGTCACAACTATTCTGAGTTCTAATTCAATTAGCGAAGACGAATCTCCTGCTCCAATTATTTTGAGTGGTCCTGCACCAATTGTTCAAGACGGTTCGGCCCTAATCGCCTACCCGGCAGTGGACATCGGCGGCACATTAATTGCCACCTTTAGCAATTTCAACAACGCGCCAGAAATAGTTTGTTTCGTGCCAACTGCGCCGTACGGCATAACTTTACGCGTTACAAATATCAACAATGGCCGAACCACGACTTGCACGAACGTATTTCAAACCGCGCTGCCTGCAGGAGTAACGGCACTTTTACACACAAAAGTTTTCGAAAGAATCTCAAACCTTGTTGACGCACCGATTCCTGTGAATGTCAGCACCTCACCTTGACATTTAGTCGAACCGAAATTTCGGAACTGCTAACCAAGCACGGACTCGCCCCACGCCGAGCATTCGGTCAAAACTTTGTAGCCGATGCGAATACGGTGCGGAAAATTGCGCGGCTTGCCGATTGCCATGCTGGCGACTTCATCCTCGAAATTGGTGCAGGCCTTGGCTCACTAACTCTTGCACTGGCAGAAACTGGTGCCCACATAGTTGCAGTTGAAATTGATAATGGATTAGTTGATGTGCTGCGAGAAAATACTGCGTCACTTCCAAATGTTGAAATAATCCACGGGGATGCGATGCAACTTGACTGGCGACCACTGCTTGCAAAGTCAAAACACTGGCGAGTTGTCGCCAATTTGCCATATAACTTAGCGACTCCGATTGTTGCCGATATTTTGGATCAAATTCCGCAAGTTGAATATTTGCTGGTGATGGTGCAACGCGAAGTTGCCGACCGATTAGTTGCTCGAGTGGGTAGCGATGCGTATGGCGCAGTGAGTGTCAAAATTGAGTACTGGGCGACTTCCAAAATCGTTGGCGATGTTTCCGCATCAGTTTTTTTACCGCAACCACGAGTCGAGTCGGCTCTTGTTGAAATTCGTCGGCGCACAGAGCCGAGCATTGTTGGCGTTGATGATAAAGATCTGTTTAAACTTGTGCGCGCTGGCTTTGCTAAGCGTCGCAAAATGCTAAGGCGTGCACTTGCTGACACGGTCAATGCGCAAGATTTTGTGATTGCACAAGTAAATCCTGAATCGCGAGCAGAAGAACTTGATCTAGCCGCGTGGGGTCGTTTGCGCAAAGCTATTGATTCTCGCACCGCGACCGAAAATAACTGAAACTAAATGAACGAACAACTCATCACGCTGACTGCTCCGGCTAAATTGACGCTTTCATTGCGCGTCACCGGAATTCGCCCCGACGGATTTCATTTAATTGACGCCGAAATGGTGACTCTTGAGTTGGCTGATGAACTTGTTGTTGACCCAACGGGAGACGGATTAGAAATCTCGGGAAAATTTGCTGGTGATCTGGGCATAAATAATCAAGTACTTGCCAAAAATCTTGTCTCGCGAGCATTAAAACTGGCTGGGCGCACTGCGCACGTAACGGTAACGAAAAATATTCCTTCGGGTGGTGGCTTGGGTGGCGGGTCGGCTGATGCTGCGGCAATTTTGCGGTGGGCGGGATTTACGGATCTTGTTGCAGCAGCAAGGCTTGGCGCAGATATTTCGTTTTGCATTGTCGGTGGTCGAGCGCGCGTCTCAGGCATCGGTGAAATTATTGAACCGCTTGAAGTTGTTCAACGCCAGATCACACTCGTGGTTCCACCGTTCGGAGTATCAACTCCTGCGGTATATAAAGCGTTCGATGAACTCACAGATTCGTGCAGGCAGAAATTAATTCATTCAGGAGTTAATGACCTAGAGCCAGCGGCAATAAAAGTTGAGCCACAACTTGAAATCTGGAAGAAAAAAATATTTAACGCAACTGGTGTCGAACCAACACTTGCTGGCAGTGGATCAACTTGGTGGCTGGATGGCCGGTTTGAAAACCTCTCGAATCAACTGCCAGACGCAACAGTCATAGCAACACAGTTGCATTGAGACGCGTTATTAAAGGCGCTTAAATAAAGCGCAAAGCACTAATTATTTGTTGCGTTGATGCCGCGTGCGGCGAAGCATCTTCTTGTGCTTCTTTTTACGCATTCGCTTGCGGCGGCGCTTGACTAGTGATCCCATGACTCGCAATACGATATCTGCTTAAGATGAGAATCGGCACTTCTATTGGCTACCGTAGAGGCGTCAAGAAATGACCATTCCGGGGTCGTTCAATGGCAGGACAACGGGTTTTGGTCCCGTATATAGGGGTTCGAGTCCTCTCCCCGGAACTAGAAGTGGCGTGAGAGCAGGTCTCACGCCTACAAACTTTTAATCGTGTATAAAAGAGGCGTGCCAATTTATGCAATTGTCCTCGCCGCAGGTGAGGGCACTCGGATGCAATCAACTCGCCCGAAGCCATTGCACATGATGTGTGGTCGGCCGATGGTGATTCATGTGATTCATGCTCTGCGAGAAATTGAAATTACAAAAACTGTTGTCGTCGTAGGTCATGCGGCAAAACAAGTTCAAGATGTTGTCGGTCAACAAGCACCTGCGTGGTCAAATATTTCTTTTAGCGAGCAAAAAGTTCAACGAGGAACGGGCGATGCAACAATCGTTGGATTAAGAGCAGTCGATGAGAGTGCGGGAGCGCTAAGTGAGATTGATGACACATCGACAATCATCGTGATGCCAGGCGATACACCGCTGTTGCAACCATCAACAATTTCTGCACTCGTTAGTGAGCATCAACATTCAAAAAATTCTGCGACATTATTGACGGCCTTCGTTGACGAACCAACCGGATACGGTCGAATCGTTCGCGCCAAAGATGACCGCATTTTGCAAGTTGTTGAAGAACGTGATGCAACTCCAGAGATTCGATCAATTAACGAAATCAATACCAGCATCTATGCGTTTCGTCGAGATCTTCTTGGGCCGGCATTACGACGAATTTCAAACAAAAATTCGCAGTCTGAATATTATTTAACTGATGTTGTAGAAGTGCTCGCAAGTATGGGGCACAGGGTTGGCTCACACACTGCAGCAGCAAGCGAAGTAACCGGAGTAAATGACCGTTGGCAATTGGCGCTTGCCGAGCGTGAGTTGCGTGCACGAACAAATAAGCAGTGGCTGGTTAATGGCGTGACGATGTTTGACCCACGCCAAACATTTATTGATGTAACCGTAACAATTGGCAAAGATGTGACCCTGTTGCCGGGCACGATTTTGCAGGGCACGACAGCAATAGGCGACAACTGCGAAATTGGGCCAAACACGCGGCTGATCGACTCAACAGTTGGATTTGGGACATCCGTTGAATCAACCGTTGCGCGGAATTCAACAATCGGTAACAACGCCAAAGTTGGGCCATACGCAAATCTTGAACCCGGAAGCATCGTTGCCAACAACGCAATCACCAAAGCGTTCTATGATGGTGATCAATGACTCCACCCAAAGATGTCAATAAGACGATAGACAAAATCACCACAAAGCGGATGGCGCTTTATTCGGGTCGAACTCACCCGGCGTTGGCGCAAGAGGTTGCCCAACATTTAAATGTTCAACTTGGTGAAGCAAATATTGTTGAATTCGCGAACGGTGAACTTCGACCAAGATTCGGTGAGAGCATCAGAGGTGGCGATGTATTCATCATGCAAACGCATTGCAGTTTCGGTGGACGCAGCATCAACGATTCGATAATGGAACAACTAATCATGATCGACACTGCATATCGCGCGTCGGCAAAACGAGTCACCGCAGTTTGTCCGTTTTATGGATATGCAAGACAAGATCGCAAAGCCGAAGGTCGAGAGCCGATTACCGCGCGATTGATTGCTGACATGTTCAAGGCCGCTGGCTCAAAACGAATGGTCTCGATTGACTTACACAGCGGTCAGATTCAAGGCTTCTTCGAAGGACCAGTTGATCACTTGACTGCGATACCGGTTCTTGAAGAGTACGTTCGAAAAAATGCTAGAGAAGGACTCGTAATTGTTTCGCCTGACGCTGGCCGAGTAAAAGTTGCCGAGCGATTTGCTCAACATCTAACTGATATGAGTGCCGATGTTGCGTTCATAAATAAGCGCCGTCCGAAGAACACTACAAATGTCGCTGAAGCCAAAGAAGTAATTGGTGATGTTGAGGGCCGACTTTGCATTTTGGCCGACGACATGATCGATACTGGCGGGACAATTTGTAGCGCGGCTGAATTGCTATATACGCGCGGCGCTAAAGAAGTTTGGGCAATGGCGACGCACGGAGTTTTGTCTGGTCCAGCGATTGACCGATTGAATAAATCACCAATTACTCGCGTAGTGCTGACCAATACGCTGCCTTTGGCTCCAGAAAAGAAAATCGCCAAGATTGAAGTCCTTTCAGTTGCCAAGATCCTCGCAAATGCGCTTTCAGCCGTATTTGAGGACACGAGCGTCAGCGAGCTATTTGGTGGCGAAAATCAATCTTGATTAGCTAGTAGCCGTTGAGTGGCAACAGCGCAGGCTCACCCATAGAATAAAAAGCCGTCAATATATTGGCGTATTCATTCAACTTTCGGAGTTCCCATGGCTACAACCCTCAAAACAAATATCGGTCGTAAAATCGGCAGCGCTGAATCGCGTCGGCTTGTAGCAACAGATCATATTCCAGCAGTTATCTACGGACACGGAATGGTGCCAGTAAAAATAACTGTTGAGCGACGCGACTTGCGCATGGCACTTGCCGGACCAGCGGGCGTTAACACAATTCTCGAACTTCAAGTTGGCGATGCAAAATATCCAGCAATCGTAAAAGAACTTCAGCGCGATCCAGTAAAGCGCGTTGTGCGACACATTGACTTCATGCAGATTTCCCTAACCGAGTTGATCACGATGGATATTCCGGTTCACCTAACCGGAACCGCCAAAGCAGTTTTGTCTGATGGCGGTCTTGTTGACGCAACTGTGAATACGATCCAAATTCGTGCAACAGCTGCGAACATTCCAAACGAAATTTTAATTGATGTCACTGCAATGGGGATGCAAGATGTGATTCGTCTTTCAGATATTGCATTGCCAAAAGGTGTCAGCGCGATCGGTGATCCTGATTTAGTTGTTGTAACTGTTCTCACCACAAAGACTGAAGAAGTCGCAACAGCTGTCGCTGCGCCTGCCGAAGGTGACGCTGCCGCTACTCCAGATGCGGGCGCTGCTCCAGCAGGCGACGCCAAACCGACAGCCTAAATAAAATCGATGGGGCTGTTCGGTCGCACCAAGCGACCTGAGCAACCTGAGCGTCGTGGCACGCCGTTTGATGCACTTGTAATTGGATTAGGAAACCCCGGTTCAAAATATTCGCGAACGCGGCACAATGTTGGTTTTGAAGCGATCGAACTTCTCGCATCGCGACTCGGCGTAAGTTTGAAAGCGAGTCGCGATCGAGCATTGACTGCCGAAATCAACGCGTCCAGCAAACATTTTTTATTGGCAACGCCAACTACATATATGAATGAATCGGGAAATGCAGTTGGTCCGCTAGCTCGACGCTTCGCGGTCACTGATCCGCTGAAAATTATAATCGTGCATGACGAACTTGATCTTGAACCTGGCGTCGTAAAAATAAAATCTGGTGGTGGACTTGCGGGACATAACGGCTTGCAATCTGTGAAACAACATTTGAAGACACAAGATTTTATTCGTGTGCGAATCGGGGTCGGCAAGCCTGCTTCAAAAGAAACTGGTGCTGATCATGTGCTCTCAAAAATTCCGGCACGCGAGCGAGAGTTGCTTGACATCTCAGTACAAATCGCCGCCGATGCCGTGCAGTTGATTATCGCTGAAGGTCTTGATGCCGCGATGCGCAACATCAATGCCCGTTAGGCCGACTCACAATGACAGTTTTAGGCGAACTTGCGTCAACGCTTAGTTTTGACCCAGCACTAAGTGCTGCGCTTGGTGCCAAAAGTGCTTCAATAGTTTGTGCTGATCACACTTGGCCGTTACTACTTGCAGGTCTAATTCAACGCACCGAAAACGAAATCGTAATCGTTGCCGCACCAACTGGATTAATGGCCGGGCAACTACGCGATGACCTTTGTCAATTTCTGCCAGAACGAGATGTTGCATTGTTTTCGGCTTGGGAGACTTTGCCGTTTGAACGAGTTAGTCCAAATGTCGAAACTATGGGCAAACGACTTGAAGTTTTGTGGCGAATCAAAAATGATCCACCAAAAATAATTGTCACCGGTGTGCGAGCACTCCTTCAACATCTCAGCAACACCGTCGTTGAACCGATAGTTGTAAAGCAAAAAATGCAAGTTGAAATGGACGAATTAATTTCGACACTCGCACGTTTCGGGTACCGTCGCGAGGAACTTGTTGAACATCGCGGAGAATTTGCACGGCGCGGTTCAATCATCGATGTGTTTCCATCCACTGCCGATACACCGATTCGCATTGACCTATGGGGAGATGAAGTAGATCGACTTACTGCATTTAATGTCAACGATCAACGCAGCACCGATGACCTGACTAGTGTGCAGATTTTTCCCGCACGCGAATTAATTATTAATCAAGATGTTGCGGCTCGTGCGCAAGACTTAATCGCAAAAGAACCTTGGGGTCAAGAAAATTGGGAGCGGATTGCCCAGGGCGCGACCTTTGATGGCATGGAGTCTTGGTTGCCGTGGGTTGCGACCGACAGCGAAGTTCTAACTGATTTATGCGCCGAGTCAGCTTCGATTCATATCGTTTTGATAGAACCGCGACGAATGCGCGACCGCGCGCGCGACCTAATCGCCGAAGAGGACGACCTGGCTCGGGCGTTGGCGTCAACTTGGTCGCGAGATCCAGATCAGAAATATCCGAGACTGCACTCAGAGATTGAATCGTTTTTAAAAAATACCAAAGCCGAGTCGATAATTTCGCTAAGCCCCGTTGCCGATTCGCCTGGGGCAACGAGCATTGAAACATCGACTTGGGGACAAGCCACCGGCGACACAGACGCGCTCGCCAACCGAATTTTGCGCTTCGTGACAAAGAAATTTCGGGTCGTGATTGCTGCCGACACGCAAAGTTCTGCGCAAAGATTTTTTGAATTACTGACACTTGAAGGCATCACTGTGCGATCGCTTGACCAAAATTTAAGCGCAATTTCAGAACCTGGCGTTTCAATTGTTGTCGCGCCACTGCATAACGGGTGCATTATTAATGCACATGATCTTGCACTGATCACAGAGAGCGATCTGACTGGTCGCCGTCGCACACATCGCCACACCAAACCAGTCAAGCGCGGTTCTTCAAGCATCTTCGAAGATCTAAAACCTGGCGACTATGTGGTGCATCATGTGCACGGCGTTGGCAAATATCTTGGAATGTCAAAGCAGTCGATGGGTGGCGTTGAACGCGACTACATGCAGTTGCAATACAACAACGGCAATTTATATGTTCCGACCGATCACATTGATGCGATCCGTCAATACATCGGTGGAGAAACTCCAACGCTTAACCGCATGGGTGGATCTGATTTCGCTCGAGCCAAGGCACGAGTGCGAAGTGCCGTTCGCGAAATTGCCCAAGAACTCGTTGTTTTGTATCAGCGAAGGGTTACCGCTGCCGGTCACGCTTTTGCCAGCGACACAACATGGCAAAACGAAATGGAGGCTGCCTTCCCGTTCGTTGAAACACCCGACCAACGAATTGCGATAATTGAAACTAAAGCCGACATGGAGCGTGAAGTGCCGATGGATCGCCTCGTATGTGGTGATGTTGGTTTTGGAAAAACAGAAGTCGCAGTGCGTGCGGCATTCAAATGCATTCAAGAAGGAAAACAAGTCGCCGTGCTTGTGCCGACAACTTTGTTGGCCTCGCAACACGGCACAACATTTAGTGCGCGGTTTGCTGGATACCCAATTCGTGTTGAAGTACTTTCGAGATTTTTGACAGCAACTCAAGCCAAACAAGTCTTGAAAGGTCTTGAATCAGGAGTTGTTGATTGCGTGATTGGCACACACAGATTGCTTCAAGAAGGTGTGAAGTTCAAAGATCTCGGACTTTTAGTTGTCGATGAAGAGCAACGGTTCGGTGTGCAACACAAAGA
>CAMAWU010000052.1 GCA_945862025.1 Ferrithrix thermotolerans DSM 19514
CAAGAGACACCGATTTTTGACGTAGGCAAAATTATGCGGGGTGGATGCAAGGTGAAACCATTCGCAGACGAATTGCGTAAAGCATACGACGCACCGTTTCCTGATGACAGTTACAAAGCAGGTGCCAGAGTGTTTCCAACGCTTGTGCCAATTTCGCCCGAGAGTCCTTCTGCGCGCGAAAACGTCGAAGCATGGAAGTCGCTTCGCAATTTTGAAAAACCGTTTCTCACTGCATTTAGCGACAGTGACCCCGTCTCTGTAGGTGGAGATAGATATTTTCAGCGTGAGATTCCTGGTTGTGCCGGTCAAGCGCACACAACGATCACAAACGCGGCACACTTTCTACAAGAAGACGCTGGCGAAAAATTCGCTGATGTCGTCAATCAATTCATTAGCGCCAACAAGTGAGAAATCTCTCTTGAAATTCTTGGCGTAGAGTATTTAGATGTCAAAGCCTGAGCCACAAGCAACATCAATTGAGCCCGCAAATGGCCGCCTCGGAGTACTAACCGTCGGTCTCGGTGCAGTTGCCTCGACTTTGATCGCTGGAGTTGAGCTCGCCAAAAAAGGCATGGCTTTGCCGATTGGGTCACTGACGCAACTTGACACGATTCGTCTTGGCAAGCGCACAGATAATCGTTCACCGATGATCAAAGACTTTGTGCCACTCGCCCGACTTGAAGACATCGTTTGGGGCGCATGGGACCCATTTCCGGATGATGCATATGTTGCAGCGCAACGCGCAGGGGTTCTTGAGGGCCCAAAACACATTGAAGCGGTTGCTGATGTTCTGCGCGATGTGCGCCCAATGAAGGCCGCATTTGAGCGCAACTATGTAAAAAATATTGATGCCGACAATGTGATGGGAAAAATTTCGAAGCGTAAGATGCTTGAATCAATTCGGGAAGATATTAATCGCTTCAAAGACGAAAAGAAATGCGATCGGCTAGTCATGATTTGGTGTGCTTCAACTGAGATTTATCTTGAGATTGGGCCACAACACCAAGACATTGAGAGTTTCGAAAAAGCAATTGACGCCAACGACCCGATGATTGCGCCGTCAATGCTTTACGCATACGCGGCAATTCTTGAGGGTGTGCCATTTGCTAATGGCGCGCCAAACCTTTGCGTTGATACACCAGTTCTGCGACTACTGGCAACAGAGCGAGGTGTGCCAATTAGCGGCAAAGATTTCAAAACTGGTCAAACGCTCATTAAAACAGTTCTGGCGCCGATGCTTAAGGCGCGAATGCTCGGCCTCGCTGGTTGGTATTCAACAAATATTCTCGGCAATCGCGACGGCGAAGTTCTAGACGACCCCGAGAATTTCAAAACAAAAGAAGAGTCAAAGTTGGGTGTACTCGAACATATTTTGCAGCCAGACAAGCACCCAGAGTTGTATGGAAATGTGTTTCACAAAGTTCGAATTAATTACTATCCGCCGCGCGGCGACAACAAGGAAGGCTGGGACAATATCGACATTTTTGGTTGGCTCGGATATCCGATGCAAATCAAAGTTGACTTCTTGTGCCGTGACAGCATTCTTGCGGCACCACTTGCACTCGATCTCGTACTGTTTTCCGATCTTGCCCAACGCGCAAAATTAGGCGGCATTCAAGAGTGGCTTTCGTTTTATTACAAGAGTCCACAAGTAGCCCCAGGTTTATATCCTGAGCACGATCTGTTTATTCAGTTAACAAAATTGAAAAACACTTTGCGTTGGATGATGGGCGAAGATCAAATCACTCACCTCGGGCGCGAATATTACGACGAAAACTAATCCACTGCGAGTCGCCACAGCGCTCGGGCTTGATTTATTTAGCGTGTTGCTGTTTGTTGCAGTTGGCCGACGAAATCACGACGACAGCACCGGTGTCTCGGGTGTCATCGAAGTTGCTCTGCCGTTTTTAATCGCACTCGTCTGCAGCTGGGTTATATCTCGAGCATGGCAAAAACCCGACGCGACCAAGAATGGTGTTGTTATTTGGTTAATCACAGTTGTGCTGGGCTTAGTTTTGCGAAATTTAATATTTGATCGCGGTACCGCTACGCCATTTGTTATCGTCGCCACTGTTGTGCTCGGCGTATTACTGGTTGGCCGCCGATTAATTTTTCGCGTTATTCGATGATGTTGGTGATTGCGCCGCGATCTGCGCCTTGGGCAAGTTTCGCGAATTTAGCCAAAACACCACTTGTGTAGCGCGGCGGGTTTGGCTTCCAACCTTTTTTACGATTTAGCATTTCTGCATCAGAAATTAGCAAGTCAATTTTCAACGACGGCACATCAATCAAAATTTTGTCGCCGTCATTAATAAATGCAATTGGCCCGCCATCGGTTGCTTCTGGTGCGACATGGCCGATGCAAAAACCCCAAGTTCCGCCGCTAAATCGGCCGTCGGTAATTAATGCGCAGTCGCCACCGCGGCCCGCACCTTTCATCGCGCCGGTGATTGCCAACATTTCTCGCATGCCCGGGCCACCTTTTGGTCCTTCATAACGAATCACGAGCACGGTGCCCGGTTTAATATCACCCGACATAATTGCTGCCATCGCACCGTCTTCACCGTCGAAAACTCGAGCCGGCCCTTCGAAGTGCATTTGATCGGCCGACAGGCCGGCAACTTTTACAACGGCACCGTTAGGTGCGAGTGAACCGCGCAAAATATTTAATCCGCCTTGAGCATGAATTGCGTTTGACAATGGATGAATAACTTCGCCATCGGGTGCTGGCGGATTAATTTCAGACAAGTTCTCGGCCATAGTTTTGCCGGTAACAGTTAGAACATCGCCGTGTAATAAACCAGCATCAAGCAAATGCTTCATCACAACTGGCACGCCACCGACGCGATCAATGTCGGTCATGTGATATTTGCCGCCGGGTTTTGTGTCGGCAATGTGCGGAACTTTGGCTGCAATGCGATTGAAATCATCAAGTTCTAAAGCGACACCCGCTTCATTTGCAATCGCCAACAAGTGCAACACTGCATTTGTGCTGCCACCCAACGCATTGACAACTGCGATCGCATTCTCGAATGCTTTTTTAGTCATGATGTCACGAGGATAAATTCCAAGACGCAACAGGTTGACGACGGCCGCACCGGCGCGTTGCGCATCTTCATCGCGGCGCGAATCAATTGCCGGCGGCGAAGCACTACCAGGCAAACTCATGCCGAGTGCTTCGGCGATGCTCGACATTGTGTTGGCGGTGAACATTCCACCGCAAGCACCTTCGCCTGGGCAAGCCTCGCGTTCAATTTCGCCAAGTTCGACTTCACTCATTTTGCCTGCGGCGCAAGCACCGATTGCTTCAAACACAGTTGTGATGTCAATGTTTTTGCCGTTGTGCACGCCTGGCAAAGTTGAACCGTTGTAAACAAACACGCTCGGCAAATTAAGTCGCGCAGCGGCCATCAACATTGCCGGAATGCTCTTGTCGCAACCCGCCAAACCGACAAAGCCATCAAAACGTTCGGCGTGCATCACTGTTTCAACACTGTCGCAAATAACTTCACGGCTAACTAGTGATGCGCGCATTCCTTCGTGACCCATGCTGATGCCATCGCTAACGGTGATCGTGCCGAACTCAAGGGCGACGCCTCCCGCTTCGCGCACACCAATTTTTGCACGAGCCGCTAAACGTTTCAGCGAAACATTGCACGGCGTTACTTCATTCCATGAAGATGCGATCGCGACTTGTGGCTTTACCCAATCGTCATCACCAAGACCCACGGCACGCAACATTGCGCGCGATGCAGCTTTTTGGATTCCATCGGTTACATCGCGACTCCGAGGTTTGATATTTACAGGCGTGCCAGGATCACGAGCGTTCATATATTACGAGACTAGTTGCTTTTCGTCTTTCGAAGTCTTGAAGTAACTAACTAACACTGGGATTAGATATACGAAATATGCACCAACTCGCAGACGCTCAGGGTTTGCGTGCCAGCCAAACAAACCTTTCATGAAATCGTAAAACGTTCCGCCCGATGCTGACCATGCGCCTGAATTGATTGTCCAAGCCGGTGTAATCAATAGCCCAGTCTCCCAGCCAATTAATTCACGAAGCTCATGCACAGCCTTACCAGCTAGACCGGCAGCGAATAGCAACAGCAAAATTGCTGTGATATTAAAAAATGCTTTTAGGTTGATTCGACTACCTGCTTTGAATACGACTAGACCAAGTGCGGCTGAAACAACTAACCCGATAAGGCCACCGATGACAACTGACGACCCTGACGCAGTTTCAGTTTTCGCGCCAAGTAAAAATAATGCTGTTTCTAATCCTTCACGAAAAACCGCAACGAATGCGATCGTAAATAACACAGTTTTTGACGAACCTTCAACTTTGCTGCGAAGATCTGTACTTAAGTTGCGTGCGTTTGCGCGCATCCAGAAAATCATCTGCGTTAAGACCAACATCGCAGCCACCGCAATTACACCCTCGACTGCTTGTTCGACTTTGCCATTCAGACCGTTAACAAAAATATAGACAAGCGTGCCTACGACTGCACAAACTGCAATTGCAACAAAAGTTCCAAACCACACAACTCGATTTTCGGTGCGACGATTTGTCTTAGCCAGATAAGTCAGAAGGATGGAGATAATTAATGAGGCTTCAAGGCCTTCACGTAAAGTGATCAAAAAACTAGAACCCACTAATAAATTCCCTTCGGATTGATTTGTTAGGTTAGCCTAACATTAGGCTATGGCCTTACAACAGGCGTTTACGGGCGTTTTGCTTGAAGTAATGCCGTGATTACCTTGCCGTCGGCCTTGCCTTTTGAAGATTTCATCACTGCACCGACTAACGCTCCAAGCGCTTTTTCTTCACCGTTGCAATACTTTTGCCACGCCCCAGGTTCGGCTGCGATCGCAGCGTCGACCATTGCCTCAACTGCACTTGTATCGAGTGCCTCGAAACCACGTTTTGTCGCCATCGCTGAAACATCGCCACCACCTGCCTCAATCAAATCAGTCAACAAGGTTTTGGCTTGAGTTGAAGTTACTTTTGCATCACGTTCAAGAATTGTTAGTGCAGCCAAATCCTTTGCTGGCACTTTTGGAGTAGCGCCTTGTTCTGCAAATGCTTGCTGAACATACACAACTGCACGACGCGGATCTCCACCCGCTGCAACAACGGCTGCGACATAATCATCTTGCCCACGCTCAACGACGACGATCGCTGATTCTCCGTCTTTATCAACACCACAAAGTTCGGCTAACGCTTTTCGTCTTGCTGCCGGCAACACCGGCAACGCTGCTCGCACCGCATCGATCCAAGATTGATCGGGCACGAGTGGCACAAGGTCGGGCTCTAAAAAATACCGATAATCATCGGCGTCTTCTTTGGTGCGCAATGTTTCGGTGCGACCTGTTGCATCATCCCAGTGGCGGGTTTCTTGACGAATGGTGCCACCGCCTTCAATAACATCCACCTGACGGCGTGCTTCATAATCAATCGCACGGCCTACAGAGCGAATTGAGTTGACGTTTTTTATTTCACAACGCGTACCAAACGGTGTGCCGGGCTTATGAACTGAAACGTTGACGTCGCAGCGCATCGAGCCCTCTTCCATTTTTGCGTCGCTCGCGCCAACCGCCAACAAAATAGAACGCAGCTCGCCAACATATTGACGGGCTTGTTCCGAAGTACGAATGTCTGGCCGCGAAACGATCTCAACAAGTGGCACACCAGCACGATTGAAGTCGATTAGCGAATAATCGCTGCCGTGAATACGACCTGAAGAACCACCGAAGTGTGTCGACTTACCTGTGTCTTCTTCAAGGTGAGCTCGCTCTATGCCGATACGAACTTCTCCAGGCAACATTAAATGTCCGTCAATATTTAATGGGTGGTCATATTGCGTTATTTGATATGCCTTAGGCAGGTCTGGATAAAAATAGTTCTTTCGGTGAAAAGTGCACGGCTGAACTTTGCAATTCAACGCCAAACCAATTCGCATTGCAAGTTCGATTGCATGTTGATTTAGAACAGGCAGAGCACCTGGCAAACCCAGTGTCACAGGATCAATATTCGTATTCGGTTCATCGCCGAATCTATTTGCACTGGCACTAAACATTTTTGTTTTCGTCGCTAGTTCAACGTGAACTTCTAGACCAACAATTAACTGCCAACCGTTCGGAAGTGCTGCGACTTCGCTCATAACGACCTCTCAAGTTCAGCAGCGACTTTAAACATTGCTTGCTCACCAAGAGTTGTCGCCAAAACTTGCACGCCAACTGGCATTGAATTTGCGCCTGTTCCAAATGGCACGCTCATTGCGGGATGACCCGCCAAATTTGTTGGAATCGTAAACACATCACACAAGTACATCGCCAACGGATTATCGGTTTTCGAGCCAAACTTAAATGCAACAGAAGGTGAAGTTGGCGTGAGAATTACATCTGTTTTTTCGTAGGCATGAGCAAAATCGTCTGAAATCAATCGGCGAACTTTAAGCGCCTTGCCGTAATACGCGTCGTAATAGCCAGCCGACAACGCATATGTTCCGAGCATGATCCGACGTTTTACTTCTTCACCAAAACCAGCCTCGCGAGTTGCTGCATACATTGCGTTCAGATCGGCAGCTTCAACGCGATTGCCATAGCGAACACCGTCGTAGCGCGCGAGATTGCTGCTCGCCTCTGCCGGTGCAATTAAATAATACGCAGTCAGACAATATTGAATTGAAGGCAATTTAATATCAACGATTATCGCCCCAGCACTGCGCAAGGCGTCAAACGCAGCCTCAAGTCGAGCAAGAACATCTGGCTCACAGCCCTCGGGAAGATCTGTAACTCTACCGATGCGCATGCCTGCAACACCGTGATCTAAAACCGAAACAAGCGACGGCGCTGCCTGCGGAATTGAAGTTGAATCCATTGGGTCATGACCAGAAATAACTTCAAGCAATGTCGCTGCGTCACGCACATCACTTGTGAATGGTCCAATTTGATCAAGACTGCTAGCAAACGCGACGAGTCCGTAGCGCGAAACAACTCCATAAGTCGGTTTCACACCAACAACTCCACACAACGCTGCCGGCTGACGAATACTTCCACCAGTGTCGCTACCCAAAGATGCCGCAGCAAAACCTGCGCTTACTGCTGCTGCACTACCGCCACTTGATCCACCAGGCACACGCGAAACATCATGTGGATTTTTAGTGGGACCAAACGCCGAGTTCTCAGTGCTCGAACCCATTGCGAATTCGTCGAGATTAGTTTTACCCATGATCACAGCGCCGGCAGCGCGCAATTTTGTAACGACCGTTGCATCGTATGGTGGCTTCCAACCTTGCAATATTTTTGATGAGCAAGTTGTTTCAACACCGCGCGTGCACATGTTGTCTTTCAGCGCGATCGGCACACCAGCTAGTGCTCCAACTTTTTTGCCAGATTTTACATCTTCGTCAACTTTTGCGGCATCGTTGCGCGCCTGATCTGCTGTCACCAAATTGAAAGCATGAATCTCACTTTCACGGGCAACGATTCGTGCCAAATGCTCTTCGACGACCGCACTTGCTTTAAGCGAACCGTTAGTTACGCCGGCGACAATGTCAACAAGTTTCTGCATCTGTTAAACGTCGAAACCAATAGTTGGTGGAACGCGAAAGCGACCACTCTCGGCGGCGGGTGCTTGATCAAGGACTTCATCGCGATCTAACGATGGCAACTCAACATCTTTGCGCAATACATTTTTCAATGGGTACGGCTGAGTCATCGGCTCAACCGATGCGAGATCAAGAGCGTCAATATCTCGAAAGTGTTCGAGCATGCCAGCCAACTGGGCTGTCATCCGCTCGGTTTCTTCGGTGGTGAGACTTAGTCTTGCGAGTCGCGAGACTTTGACAACAGTTTCTTTTGAAATTTTCTCGGCCACGACTCTAATTCTACGAGACGATCAATGATTAGATACACGACGGCAAGTGTAAAAACTATGATCGCTGTCCATTGATTTAAGCGCAAACCACCAATATTTTTTGTTGTATCAATTCGCAGCGACTCTACGAAAAATCTTAAAAATGTATAGCCAGCAACATACATCGCAAAAAGCCGTCCGTCTCGCGGGCGCCATTTTTGATCAATCTTGATTAAGGCAACACATATAAGTAGACAACCGAGTGACTCGTATAAAAATGTCGGATGAAAAGTGGTTCCGGCCGCAAAGCCTGCAGACTTCGCTTTGGCGGCAGAAATTTCTAAAGCCCACGGCAGTGTTGTTGGTCTGCCAAAAAGTTCTTGATTAAACCAATTTCCCCATCGACCAATTGATTGAGCCAGGGCAAGACCAGGTGCGACACAAGTTAGGCCAACGGCTATTCCAAGTTTGCGTTTGCGTGCTACGAAAATCCCGGAGATAACTCCGACTGTGATGCCGCCCCAAATCCCAAGGCCGCCATGCCAAATTTTCACGACATCAATCCAGTTTCCTTGAAATCTTTCCAAGTCGGTTATCACGTGATACGCGCGAGCACCGATGATGCCAACCGGTACAGCAACCATCGCGATCGAACCTGCGTCATCTGGATTCTCATGCCCACGCTCGACGAGTCGTTTTTTGAATAACCAAACTGCGGCAATTACGCCGAGTGCAATCATTAATCCGTAAGCGTTGAACCGCAACGAAAAAATTTCAACTGAGCCTTGTGATGGGCTCGGCAAAGTTGCAAACACTGATTTCATATTAGTTGTGCAGTCGCAAAAAAATAAATTTTGATTGCTCGCCAAAATCATTAGCCAGAATCATAAGTAGTTGTTATAAGTACGGATCATTTTTGCTACCTGGTTCGCTCCACCACTCACTTGGGTAACTCGTAGTCTGCCAGTCAGCAAATGGGTAAATACAATTAACAGGACACGCTGGTAAACATTTATCGCAACCACTACACAATTCTGGAATTATCACAACGTCAGTTCCAAAATTGAATATCGCCCCAAACTGAGGCGGGCAAGCGCGCAGACATGCGTCACAATTAATACACTCAGGCATCTCAATGCGAACTGGTGGATTTAGCCACTTCTCATTACGTTGATGCAGCACAATTCGCTCTTCACGCGTCGCACTCATAGAAACCGAGTGTAAACCGAAGTTGCTAAAAACGGGCTATTGCTGGTCTACTTTATAGGTGGCACACGCAAAGCGTCAGGTCGATTTAGCGGCAATAAGTTCACTTGCTCCTGTGGCGGCTCTGCTTCCAACATGGGCAATTGCAATTGCTATTTTTTGGCTTCCTTTTTGGAAATTCACTGATGTTTCGTTCCCGCTTTTTGCTTTTGCTGCCTTGTCACTGGGCATCATCTTATTTTCGAAATCAATTCAGAAGTTATTTCTAGCTCGCTTGTTGGGTGCACGACAGCCAACTTATGAAGAGTCTGTTGCGTTATACCAAGCCTGGCGAAGAGTTGCGAAAGCGAATCACATCTCAACCAGTAGTTTTCTCTTGGCAGTTGTTGATTCGAACGAACTAAATGCGTTTGCCTCTGGCGGACACCTGCTAGTCGTTTCGTCGTTTGCAGTAAATGAACTCGACAACAACGAACTCACTGGAGTGCTTGCTCATGAACTAAGTCATCATCTTGGTTCTCATACCGTTGCATTAACAGTCGCACAATGGCTTAGTTTGCCAATTCTGCTACTCGCTAGAACTGGTTTCATTCTGCAAACTATTGCTGAAGCAATTTCAGACACACTTGGTTCTCGACTTTCAATCGTTAAGTTTTTCGGCATTCTTGCCTCAGCCGCATTAACAATAGTTTCTTCAATTTTCGTCTCCGGCTTGATTGTCGCTCAGACACTCAGCAACGCTGTGGGTTATAGCTCTGAATTTCAAGCAGACAGACGAGTAGTGCATATGGGATTTGGAAGAGAGTTGCTACATGCCCTATCACGAGTTGCTGATCAAACAAACTACTTGGAGCAATTTTCTCACAACCAAATTTTGGTTTCTTCTCATCCACCTGCTCGGGAACGCGCAACTCGGCTTGAGGCTCTTCTGCAAACCGAAGATCCGTTTAGATGACAGAGTCAGTAATTTATCGAACTAAATTTTCGCGTTTTTTGACAGCAACAATAAGTGGACTAACTGTCGGATTTTCGCTTCCACCATGGGGCTGGTGGCCACTTTGTTTCGTAGGTTTTGTTCTCTTTTTTCAGGTAGCAGTAAAAGCAGAAAGTATGCCAGAAAGATTTCTCGTTGGCTGTGCGTTTGGGCTTGCGTGGCTGGCACTTGGCATGGGTTGGATGTGGTTCCTCACCGCGCCTGGGTACATAATTGCAGCACTTTTGTTCGCGAGTTTTCACGGGATCGCCACAATCGCTTCGTCGCAATTAGGTCAGCCGATGTTCTCAAAACCAATTGCTCACACTTTGGCAGAAGCACTGCGGTTTTCGTTTCCGTTTGGGGGTGTGCCACTGGCGACACTTCCAATTTCAATTTCTCCAACTCGGTTCGCAGACATTGTGTCGATTGGTGGGCCAATAATTGCAACTTGGTTCGTTTTACAAACTGCGGCATTAATTTTCGGATATTTAGACAGGCGGCAATCTCGACAACCCGTCGCGATCGTTTTTCTGGTTTTGATCGTTATCCAAATATTTGCAATGACTTATAGCCCAGTACACACGACAAATGAAACTTTGCGTGTCGCCCTAGTGCAAGGCGGTGGGCCACAAGGAGTTCTCGCAATAAATGCGAGAGCGCGCGATGCAGTTGAAAGACATCTGAAGGTAACCAAAACTTTGCAACCAACCGACAATCTTGACATTGTTGTTTGGCCAGAAAATGTTATTGATGTTGCTGACTTTGCGAGTAGTGCTGAATATTTAGAAATTTCAT
>CAMAWU010000053.1 GCA_945862025.1 Ferrithrix thermotolerans DSM 19514
TTCAAGGGGCAACTTATACAGATGTGACTGCGCAACTCCCCGCCACAAGTTTGATGATTCTTGTTTCGCTCGCTGTTGCCGCGTTGTTTTTGTGGAATGTATTGCAAAAAGGTTGGCGTCTGCCAGTTTTAGCAACTGTGTTGTGGGTAGTAGTTGCCCTTGTAGCTGGGACAATTTATCCATCACTTGTGCAACGGTTTTCGGTACAGCCAAACGTCAGCACCAAAGAACTTCCATACATTGAACGCAACTTAACTGCCACTAAGAACGCAATGGGTCTTAGTGATGTCAAACAAGTTGATGTTAAGTATGGCGAAATCACTGCAGCCGAAGTCTCAGCCGATATCGAACCACTACGAGATGTTCGACAACTTGACCCATTACAAATGCGTGACCGATTTGTTTTGGACGAAGGGCAAACTTCGTATTATGCAATTCGTGATCTTGATGTTGACCGTTATGCGCTTAATGGAAGAGTTCAACAAGTTTTGGTTGCTGCTCGTGAATTGAACACAGAAGGCATTCCTAACCGGACATGGGTTTCGCGACACCTTCTATATACACACGGCTGTGGACTCGTTGTTGCACCAGCAAGCAAAGTCACGGTTGACGGCCGACCAATTTATACCGATCTCGACGTTAAGCGCCCAGAGCTTTATTTCGGTGAAGGTCTTGACTCGTATGCGATAGTGAAAAGTCGTGAAGTAGAACAGTCATGTTCAGATGGTAAAACGAGTGCATTTGCTGGTGTCGGCGGTGTGCAACTTTCTTCATTTGTTCGGCGAGCAGCGTTTGCTGTGCATTTTGGCGAGTACAACCTCGTTGGATCAGGTTTGATCACATCACAATCGCAGATTATGTTGTTTCGAAATATTCGTGAGCGAGCAGAGAAAATTGCGCCATTCTTAAAAATGGATGCCGATCCGTATCCAGTTGTTGTCGACGGAAAAGTCATGTGGGTGTTGGATGCATTTACGACAACCGATCGTTATCCGTATGCGCAACGTGCGAATATTGATCAATTGAGTAGTGGTAGTGGACTAAACACAAACTTCAATTACGTCCGCAACAGTGTGAAAGTTGTCGTTGATGCCTATGACGGTTCGATGAAGTTTTATGTCGTAGATCCAAAAGATCCAATTATCGCTACTTGGCAATCCATCTATCCAAAGTTGTTCACTTCAGTGGCACTCGCGCCGAAGCAACTTGTCGAACACTTTAGGTATCCAGAGGATTTATTTAGAGTGCAAACAAATACTTACGGTCGATATCAGTTTGATGACGCAACAATGTTTTTTAATCGCAACGCTGCGTGGAGTGTTGCTCAAGCGCCGGCAATTGAACCAGAGGGAGTAAGTGGCGCAGTATCTGGCGGACTCGTCGAAGACTTAAATTCGCTGAACACTGGTGACGTGCGTGACGCAAGTGTGGCGCGGTTCGAACCGTATTACACGATGTTTCATGAGCCAAATAGTGCTCAAAAAATTGGTGTGTTTTCAATGTTGCGTCCGTTTGTGCCGTTCTCAGCAGATAACGCAAGAAAAGAATTGCGTGCGTTTATGACAGTTTCAAGCGACCCAGCAACTTATGGTCAGTTGACAGTTTTCAAAATAAATGATCCACTTCCTGAAGGACCTGCAACAGTTGCCGCAGAAATTGGCAGTGACCCTGCGGTTTCTCAACAGATAACTTTGCTCGACCAAAGAGGCTCTCGAGTAATTTACGGTGACTTGCAAATAGTTAACATCGGAAAAGGTTTGGTCTATGTTCGGCCATTATTTGTGCGACCAGATGACCCAACTGCAAAGCAAATATTTGTCAGAAAATTTCTGGCTTCGTACAACAATAAAGTTGTCCTCGCCGACGATCTAAGTACAGCAATCGCTAAATTATTTCCTGGTTTCAAAAGTGATCTTGGTGACAGAGTTAGGGATGGGTCTGCTGCTCCTGCTGAAGAAACTGTTACAGGCGATGGAACTTCGAAAAATACAACTGGTACGACCTTGCCATCGGGTAGCAACGACAACGAGGCGATCGATACTCCTTCGGCGCTTCTTGCCCGCGCCGAAGATTTATTTGCGCAAGCTGATGCCGCACTTGGGAGCACTCCACCAGACTTTGCGTTGTACCAAGAGAAACTTGCAGAGGCTCGAAGTTTGATCAGTCAAGCAATTTCTTTAATTGGTGGCTAAAACTTTCAACAGTTTTTAAAGCTATTAGTTTCGCCGAATTTGTTCGATTATTTCGGCGAGATCTTGTCGAAATGCGATCTCGTAACGTGCTTGCTCATTTGCAATTCGAATCTGATTAATTCGAAGTTGTTCTAATGCTTCGCGAGATGCTGTATCTTGCGAAGCATTTGTGAGTGATTCAATTTCTGTCCCAAGTTCGTGAAGTTGATGCGATAATTCACTCGTCATTGTTGTAATTCTCTGATCGAGAACAGATAATTTTTGATCCAAACCGTTAGTCATCGCAGTAACAAGCGACAAGGCGTTTGTTCGTTTTGTTAATTCTCCGCGCAGTTCAGCAAGCTCAGATTTAAGAGTCTCGAGGTCGGACTGTGTTGCTTTTGGAGTTCGATTGAATAGTGGCATCGCACCTGCGATTATGGCACGCCGATGGTAGTCTTGATGACACGACGCGGGGTGGAGCAGTCCGGTAGCTCGTTGGGCTCATAACCCAAAGGTCGTAGGTTCAAATCCTACCCCCGCCACCAATTCTCAGTAAGTTGAGGTATAAATGAACAGGCTAGAAAGAGTGCGAGCGATTCGCGCGTCACTGAGCAAAGGCTCGGCTGTTGTCGGCAGTTGGATGCAACTACCGGATTCGAATATTGCAGAAATTATGGGCCGTGCTGGTTACCAGTGGGTGGCAATTGACATGGAGCATGGACCAGTTTCGGTTAGCCAACTGCCAGATATTTTTCGCGCACTTGAACTTGGTGGCACACTTCCGTTGGCGCGTGTCGCTAGCCCGTTACCAATTAATTGTCGACAAGCCCTTGACCAAGGAGCTGCAGGCGTGGTGATACCGATGATTTCTTCGGCGGCGCAACTTCAGGCGATCATTAGCGAATGCCACTGGCCACCGCGTGGACGGCGCGGCGTTGGTTTTCAGCGAGCAAATGTATTTGGAAAGTTGTTTGATGCATATCTAGATGAATCGCAAGAAGCTTTGGTCATCGCCCAAATTGAACACATTGAAGCTGTTAATAATCTTGAATCAATCGTTGCCGTTGAGGGTTTAGACGCGATCATGGTTGGCCCGTATGACTTGTCTGCTTCGCTTGGTGTGACAGGCGAGTTTGAAAATAAAAAGTATCTTGAAACTCTTTCGAGAATTCTTGCAGTTTGTGCGAAACATAAAATGCCATGCGGAATGCATGTTGTTCAGCCAGATACAAAAATGCTTGAGCAACGAATTCGCGAAGGCTATACATTCATTGCCTACGGCGTCGACACGGTGTTTTTAAATCTGGGTGCGACTGCGCCACAGTGATTGAAATTTGCCCAGCGATTAAGAATTCAAACTTCACGATATGAGTGCAAAAGTTTTGAAAGTCGGAATCGCTGGCTATGGCGTCGTAGGTAAACGTCGTGGTGATTGCGTTGAACGGCACCCCGATCTTGAGTTAGTCGCGGTTTGTGATCGTGTGTTTAAAGATGATGGAGTTTTGCCAAATGGTGTTCGTCATTTTCGAACTTATCAACAACTTTTAGAACAAAAACTGGATGTCTTGATTGTTTGTGTAACGAATGATATTGCTGCAGAAGTTACGCAAGCTGGCCTGAACTTGGGCCTTCATGTGTTTTGTGAGAAGCCACCAGGTCGTGATATTTCAGACATCACTCGCGTAATTGAAACTGAAAAGAAAAATCCAAATTGTCGATTGATGTATGGATTTAATCATCGGTACCACGACTCTGTTCAAGATGCCCTGAAAATTATTCGTTCTGGTCGCTTCGGCAAGATCATCAACATGCGTGGTGTCTACGGAAAATCAAAGTTGATTACTTTTAACCAAGCCGACTGGCGCGCAAAACGCGAGATCGCCGGCGGAGGAGTACTTCTAGATCAAGGCATACACATGGTTGACCTAATGCGTTTGATGGCCGGTGAGTTCGTTGATGTCCAGAGTTTTATTTCAAACGGTCATTGGGGATACAACGTCGAAGATAATGCTTATGCATTAATGAGAACTGGAGATGGAGTCGTGGCGATGCTTAATTCATCGGCGACTCAGTGGCGACATCAGTTCAGTCTTGATATCAATATGCAGCGCGGTGGTGTAATTTTGCGCGGAATTTTGACCGGCTCAAAAAGTTACGGAAACGAGACGATGACACTCGTAACCGCCGACCCAGACAAAGACAACGGTGACCCGAAGGAGGAGCTCTTTGAATATTCTGACGATCCATCTTGGGACTCAGAGATTGCGGCGTTTACGCAAAGTATTCTTCATAATCAACCAGTTCAAAACGGCACATCACGCGATGCCTTCGAAACAATGAAACTTGTCTATAAAATTTATTATGCCGATCCAATTTGGCGCAACAAATTTAATATTGAAAATCCTGAGGTACCCCAATGAGCGATACGACAACGACCGACCTGTCAATGATCGACCTGACAATTAACGATATTCAAGGTCTTGTGATTGCTACTACAGAACTTGTTCGCAGTGTTGGTAAAAAGTTTATTCGCGCAAATAGCCAAGAAGCCAAGAAAGTAGTTGATCTTCAAGTAGGTGGGCGTGAAATTAAACTTGCCGCTGACAAAATTTTAGAAAAGCAACTGATTAAAGGATTAGCAAGTTTCGGGTTTCCAATTCTTAGCGAAGAAACTGGGTTTATTGATTCGGGTAAGTTTAAAAATTTGCTTTGGGTAATTGACCCATTAGATGGAAGCTACAACTTCAGCAGAGGCCTTGGTCCATCAATGATTTCACTGGCTTTATGGCAGGGCAATGAGCCCGTGCTGGGTGTGCTATTTAATTTAGTAACCAAGCAATTAAGTTTCGGTGGACCAAAAATCGGTGCATACGTCGAGAAAGTTCTTGTACACGTCTCAGATCGCGAAGAACGCGGTCAGGCGACACTGTGCACTGGGTTTCCGAGCCGGTTTCCAATTGATGACCCGCGCGCTGTTGAAGCATTTGCGACAACTATGCGTTCGTTCGGAAAGATTCGGATGATTGGCGCAGCCGCTGCATCATTATGGCTTGTTGCAACTGGCGCAGCCGATGTTTACGCCGAACACAACATCATGTTTTGGGATGTTGCTGCAGGATTAGCGATTGTAAATGGCGCGGGTGGAACATTTGAAATCGAAGGCGTTAATTTACCTGAGCGAGTCTTCAGCGAGCCCTGCACAGTGGTTGCAAGCAACGGAAAGTTCGATGCCTCAGTTTCAATGTTTGATGCTGTGCGTGGGCTCTAATGACGATTCTTGACACAGGTGTTAAAAATGTCCGCAATGTTGGAAGATTCACAATTGGCGATGGTTCGCTTTCGGGATTAGCAGATTTAGTTAATGCGCAACGCACAAAAAAAACGTCAAGAGCAGTTTATCTAATCGACGAGTTTTTTGAAAATAGTAAAGATGTTCTCAACTCGCTAGGGATAATTGCAGGTGACGCAAAACATTTTATAAAAACCGAAAAAGAACCGACTACTCAAGGGATAGATGATCTAGTTGTCGCACTTCAATCGTCAGGTCATAAGCAACCTGCAACAATTGTCGGCATTGGCGGCGGGATAACTCTTGACACCGCAAAGGCTGTAGCGAACTTGTTAACAAATGGCGGTAAGGCGGCCGACTATCAAGGTTGGGATTTGGTGCGCGTACCTGGTATCCACAAAATAGGTGTACCGACTATTTCTGGCACTGGTGCTGAAGCAACGCGCACATGCGTAATGACGAATCTCGAAACGGGACTCAAATTAGGAATGAATAGTGACTACACAGTTTTTGATCACATTATTTTAGACCCGAGTTTGACCAGCACAGTTCCGCGAAATCAATATTTTTATACAGGCATGGACGCCTATATTCATTGCATCGAAGCGCTAGATGGTTCGTACCGCAATGCAATTGGTGATGCGTATTCACGAGAAACTGTAAATCTTTGTCGCAATGTATTTTTAAGTAGCGACATGATGGCAGATGCGCGACGCAGCGATCTGATGGTCGCGAGTTATTTAGGTGGATGTGCGATCGCCACGAGTTATGTCGGAATCATTCACCCATTTTCTGCTGCGTTGAGTGTCGTGTTTGGTATGCATCACTGTGTAGCAAACTGTGTCGTGCTTAATGCGATGAGCGAGTTTTATCCGCAGGCACATAGTGAGTTTCGAACGATGATTGAATTGCAAAAGGTTGAACTACCACGCGGTGTGTGTGCCAACCTGACAGATGATCTACGCCAAGCCTTAATTGCCGCAACGATCAAACATGAAAAGCCACTTACTAATGCACTGGGCACCGAGTTTCGAGCAACGCTGACAGACGCAAGGATCATTTCATTGTTTGAGAAGATGTAAAGATCTCAGAGTAAAATCAATACATGCCTGGTTACGAGCTCATTGGTGCTGAAGAACAGGCCGAGATTGACGATATTTTCAAACACGGTGGAGTGTTATTTCGCCACTCATTTGATCACTTACGACAAGACCGCTGGAAAGTTAGAGATTTTGAACGCGAGTTCGCAAAGTCTGTTGGCATGCCACACGCTCTTGCAGTTACATCAGGCACCGCAGCACTTCGCGTTGCGCTCGCTGTTTTAGATATAAAACCAGGCGACGAAGTAATTACCCAGAGTTTTACTTTTGTCGCCACTGTTGAAGCGATAATCGAAGCAGGAGCGATACCAGTGTGTGCAGAAATTGATGGCACATTAAATATGGATCCTGAATCATTAAAGTCGTTGATCACACCAAAAACTAAGGCCGTGATTGCAGTGCATATGCTCGGCACACCAGCTCGTCTGTTCGAGATTGATGATATTTGCCGAAAGAATAATCTCACGCTTATTGAGGATGCAGCGTGGGGATGCGGGGGCTCACTTGATGGCCGGCCGTTGGGCACTTGGGGTCAAATGGGAACCTACAGTTTTGATTTTGCAAAGACGATGACTACGGGTGAAGGTGGAATGATCGTGTTTCAAAACGAAAACGATTACAAATTTGCAGCAGCATGGCATGATCATGGGCACGAAAATAACCCGAGTGTGCCTCGTTGGGAAGATACTCGCGCTAGCAGTGGCTTCAACTTTCGGATGAATGAACTTCAAGGTGCTGTTGGGCTGGCCCAGTTAAAGAAACTTTCTCATGTCGTGACGATGCAACGCAAAAATCGTGATTCAATGTGGTCGGCGATACAAAATCTTCGCGGGATTATTCCGCGCGAAGTTCCGGCTGGGTCTCACGAAACTGCTGATGCGCTTATTTTTAGTGTCGCCGATAATGCGACCGCTCTAAAATGTCGCGGCGCACTTTTGGCCGAAGGTCTATCTACAAAAATTTTGCCAGAGGCAGTCACCTGGCACTTTGCAGGAACATGGACGCATATGCCTCAACTCGTGGCACGACACGGAGGAGACCTGGGCAAAGCATTTGGTCCATCGCGGGCTCGACTTGAACGAGCAGTATCGCTGCCAGTTGTCGTAAAAATGGATGAAACAGTTCCGGCAAGACTGCACACCGCACTATCAAAAGTTTTGAACTGAGCAGATTTATGACGCAACCAATTATCTCTGTGATTATCGCTGCATTTAACCAAGAGCGATACATCACCCGTTGCCTCCGGTCGTTGCTTGCACAAAGTTTTGCGCGTGATAAGTTTGAAATTGTTGTGGTCAACGACGGCAGTACAGACAACAGTGCAAGTGTGCTTCAAGAATTCGCCGACGAAATAGTTTTAATCACAAACGAAAGCAATCTCGGGCTGCCAGCATCACTCAACAAAGCCATTCGACGAGCCCGCACGCCATTTGTAGTTCGAGTTGACGCCGATGACTATGTCAATGATGAGTTTCTGCACTTACTCCATGGGTTTTTACGAGACAATAAATACATGGATGCAATCGCCTGTGACTATTTATTGGTTGACGAGCAAGAAGAGGTATTAGCTCGTAACGATTGTTTGGCAGAACCGATCGCCTGTGGAATCATGTTTCGCACCGAGCAATTGATTGACATTGGTCTTTACGACGAGTCTTTTCTGTTGCACGAAGAAACTGATCTTCGGTTGAGGTTCACTAAAAAATATAAAATTCATCGACTTGAGCTTCCGCTTTATCGTTATCGTCGCCACGCCAATAATTCGACGAATGATTCCGCAGCAATGGAGCATCATCGCCAGCGCATAGTTGAGAAGCATGGCGAAGAGTCGGCAAAATGACAATTTCAATGCAATTAGGAAGCCGACTTGTTGGCGAAAACGATGCACCATACATAATTGCCGAAATCGGAGTCAACCATGAGGGTTCGCTCGCAACAGCAAAACTGTTGATTGAGGCGGCAAAGCGTGGTGGCGCCGATGCAGCAAAGTTTCAAACTTACAAAGCCGGTCTGATCGCCTCGAAGTTTTCACCGTCATATTGGGATACAAGCAAAGAACCAACGACTAGCCAGTATGAGTTGTTTACTAAATACGACTCGTTTGGCGAAGCCGAATATAAAGAGCTTGCCGAACATTGCAAGAAATTTGAGATCGAATTTGTCTCGACGCCATTTGATATTGGCGCTGTTGAGATGCTTGACCCACTAGTGAAATATTTTAAAATTGCATCAGCCGATATTACGAACCCGCCATTACTCAAAAAAGTTGCTGCAACTGGCAAACCAATAATTTTGTCGACTGGTGCATCAAATATTGGCGAGATTGATACTGCACTAGCAATTTTGCGTGCAGCGGGTGCTCAACAGATTTGCTTGCTGCATTGCATTCTTAATTATCCAACCCGAGATCAGAACGCTCATCTGGGGATGCTCACGGGTTTACACAATCGATACCCAGATCTGTTGCTTGGATATTCGGATCACACGTTGCCAACAGAAGATATGACAAGTTTGATCGCAGCACATTTGCTAGGTGCAGTTGTGCTTGAAAAGCATTTTACTCTTGATAAAACTTTGCCTGGCAACGACCACTACCACGCCATGGATGAATTTGACTTGGCAAGATTTCAAGTCAAAGTTAGAAAAGTTCACGAATTGCTTGGGCCAACACGTGACAAAGCGCCAATCGCCACAGAAGATATTTCACGACTTAATGCGAGACGGAGCATCGTCTTAACACGTGATCTCAAATCTGGACATGCGATTATCGACAGCGATTTAGTTGCGAAACGTCCTGGTACTGGTGTAAGTCCTATTAACTGGGACGCAGTAATTGGACAGAAACTTATTCGTGATTTGCCCGAAGACCACATTCTCACTTGGGATGACCTAACTAAATCATGACCCGGGTTGTTGCCGTGGTGCAGGCGCGCGTGGGATCACAGCGGTTTCCGGGCAAGATGTTGGCAAAACTTGGTGAACGTGACTTGTTGAGTTGGGTGTTGACTCGTGTATGTGACGCTAAACAACTAGATCAAGTCGTGCTCGCAACTTCAGATAGTAGCGACGACGACCAACTCGCCGATGCTGCATCAAATTTTAATGCGCTTGTCGTTCGGGGCAGTCAAAACGATGTCTTAGATCGATTCGTACAATCGGCGAAAGTTTCACAAGCAGATTTAGTAGTTCGGGTTTGTGCCGACAATCCATTTATCGCCGCCGAAGAGATAGATCGCTTAGTTTTTGCTCATAAATCTGGCAGCTATGACTATTCGTGCAATCATCAGCAAAAACTTAACAACAGATATGCCGATGGTTTTGGCGCCGAAATTCTTTCGGCAGCACTGCTTAACGCGATTGCAAAGTCAACAACCCAGCAGTCGCATCGCGAGCATGTCACGAGTTACATCTGGGACAATGCTGATAAATATAAAATTCAGGCCGTGGAGGCACCAGCTGAGTTGGCGTTTCCTGAAATTAAATTAGACATTGATACTCCACAAGATATGCAAAAGTTGGATGAATTTGTCAAGAAATTCGCGATAACTACTAAGTCAAGCGCAGCCGAAGTCGTAATAGCTTTCAATAAATTTAAGAATTCTTGAGTAGTCTGCAGGGATGTCAAATACAAAACCAGAAGTCGTGATTCCACAAACACCTGCGCCGAGCACTTTAGTAACCGAAGATATTACGGTTGGCGACGGCGTTGAAGCCGTTAGCGGCAAGA
>CAMAWU010000054.1 GCA_945862025.1 Ferrithrix thermotolerans DSM 19514
TGAACTCGCTTGGCGGCATCAGTGGCGAACCAGGTCGATCAACAACGACCAAAGTTGAAAGTTTGGCGATTTCATTTGCGCGCTGCCATGACCCAAATTTTGCAGCGGCGTCATCTCCGACGATTGTAAAAAGCTCCGCATCTGAATATCGGTCGCGCAGTATCGCCAAGGTATCGGCCGTGAAACTTGGGCCCCCACGCGAAATTTCGTCATCACCAGCGACAAGTCCATGTACATCTTTGATAGCAGCTTGCACCATCGCCAAACGATCAACTGCGCTCGCAACTTCACGAGTTCCATGCTTTTGCCACGGGTCATTGGCGACCATCATTACCACAATGTCCAGTTTTAGTACATGGCGCAGATTTACTGCGGTTACTAGATGGCCAAGATGCGGTGGATCAAATGTCCCCCCGAACAACCCGACACGCATTGCCACTATCAAAGCCTACGAGTGAACGCTCGTATCAAAAGCGATATTCAACCCAAATAGCGTTTATAAGCCGTTTCAAATTATTTATGAAAAATTTCACAAACCCCTTGACCGCTGAAAATTTCTGCCCTAATATCTTTACTCCCGTAACCCCCCGAATACCCCCTAATCCCCCAAGAAAGATCAACCCCCCATGTCTGACTCAATCGGTATCTACCTCAACGAAATCGGCAAAGTTGCCTTGCTTAATGCTGAAGATGAGCGTGATTTATCAAAAGCGATCGAAGCAGGCCGTGAAGCCAACAAGCGCATCGAAAAAGGTGAGCGTGGCGCCGCACTTCGTGCCGACCTACGGAATGCTGCTCGCGCCAAAGACCGCTTCATTCGTTCAAACCTTCGATTGGTTGTTTCAATTGCTCGTCGGTATCCATTGCCGCAAGGAATGGATCTTCTCGATTTAATCCAAGAAGGAAACCTCGGCCTCGAACACGCTGTAGACAAATTTGACTGGCGTCGTGGTTTCAAGTTTTCGACCTACGCAACCTTCTGGATTCGTCAGGCCATCGGTCGGGCGCTAGATCAAAAAGCAAGCCTTATCCGAATTCCCGGCGACCGCTCGGCAACACTTCGCGCGGCTCTTCGTCAAGGATCTGGAGATGCTGAAGGCTTGAGTGCAATGAACGCTGAACTTCACCGTTTAACAACTCCGGTTTCACTTGATAAAACAATCGGCGAAGACGGCGATGCAACTTTGGGTGACCTCGTACCCAACGAAGACATCAGCCCTGAAGACGCCGTCATGGGAATGGTCGACACAGATTTACTAGACCGACTTCTCGGCACACTTGACGATCGTGCTCGTTATGCCGTTGAGGCTCGTTTTGGTCTTCACGATGGAGAGCGCAAAAGCTTTCGTCAAGTTGGCGAAGAGCTAGGCGTAACTGCAGAAGCGGCCCGTCGCCTTGTCAGCCGTGCAGTTGACACACTTCGAGACGACGCCGGAGAAATCCTCACCGTCTGAAGCATTTTGCGGTAATAGGGTTATAGCCATGAGTTCGACCAGTCGCTGGACACCGTCTTCTTGGCAAAATAATGTTGCCTCACAACAACCTAAGTGGCCAGACCAGACAGCACTAGACAACTCGCTCAAGCAGATCGCTTCTTATCCTCCTCTTGTTTTTGCGGGCGAGGCGCGGTCGTTGTTGACTGCACTCGGGCAGGTTGCAAGTGGTAACGCATTTTTGTTGCAAGCCGGAGACTGCGCTGAGAGTTTTGAAGATTTCACTGCTGTAAACATCCGCGAAAAACTTCGTGTGATTTTGCAGATGGCAGTGATGCTTACTTATTCGATGGGTGTGCCAGTCGTAAAAGTTGGCCGCATCGCCGGACAATTTGCTAAGCCGCGTTCAAGTGATACCGAAAATATCGGGGGCAAAGAGTTCGCATCATTTCGTGGGCACATGGTTAATGACCCAGCGCCACATATTGAGTCGCGCATTCCTGATCCACAGCGAATGGTGCAGGCCTATCATCAATCGGCGAGCACTCTTAACTTATTGCGTGCGTTCACCAAAGGCGGTTTTGCCGATCTGAACCGCGTTCATGCATGGAACCAAGAGTTCGTTACAACCAGTGCAGCTGGTCAGCGATACGAACAAGTTGCCGGGGAAATTGATCGTGCTCTGGCATTCATGCGAGCCTGCGGAATCGATACAGAGAGTCATAGCCCATTGCATGAAGTCGACTTCTACACGAGTCACGAAGCACTAATTCTTGGCTACGAAGAAGCGTTGACTCGCCAAGACTCTTTAACCGGCGCTTGGTATGACTGTTCGGCTCATATGTTGTGGATCGGTGAGCGAACTCGACAACTCGACGGCGCACATATTGAATTCTTGCGCGGTGTTGGCAATCCTGTTGGTTGTAAAATTGGACCAGACACAACTACTGATTATGTATTGTCACTTTGCGAAATTCTTAACCCTTCGCGCGTGCCTGGTCGCCTCACGCTGATCACTCGGATGGGTGCTGCGAAAATTGAAACGGCATTGCGCCCATTAATTCGTGCAGTTCGCGATGCAGGACACCCAGTAGTTTGGGCTTGCGATCCGATGCACGCAAATACTTTCACCGCCACCAATGGTCGCAAGACCCGACACTTTGATGACATCATTCGAGAGATCACCGGTTTTGTGCTCGCCCATCGTGCCGAAAATAGTTGGCCGGGCGGCATTCACATCGAGCTCACTGGCGACAATGTAACTGAGTGTCTAGGCGGCGCAGAATCTGTAAGCCAAGAAGATCTTGATACTCGCTACGAATCAGTTTGTGATCCACGATTAAATGCGCGACAGTCATTAGACCTTGCGTTTCAAGTTGCCGAACTAATCCGCTCAGCAAAATAGCCCAATGCGGGCTTTTGAACTCGCACGGGAGTGGCCTGCACCCAACACATCAATTGCTGTCATTGATCGTCATGGGCAACTACATAAATACGGCGATACGGCAAGGACAACTCGGATCGCTTCAGTTTCAAAATTGCTCACAGCATGGGCCGCACATGTAGCAATCGAAGAAGGTTCGACGGCTCTTGAAACACCAGTTGGCCAAGACGGATGCACACTCGCCCACTTGTTGGCGCACGCAGGTGGCTACAGTTTTGACGGCACCGTGCCGATTATCAGCCCAGCACGAAAACGAATCTATTCAAATACCGGTTATGAAATGATCAGTGATCACCTTGAAGCAGTCACTGAAATTACTTTTAGTGAATATTTAAATGAAGCAGTATTCTCACCTCTTAAAATGTTCAACAGTTTGCTCAAGGGATCAAGCGCTGCGGACGTTATTTCGTGCGTTGACGATCTGGCTGAGTTTGCTCTCGAGTTGCGAAATCCGCGACTCATTTCAACTGCAACTGCGCGCGCAGCAACAACAACTCAATTCGCCGAACTTGAAGGAGTCGTTCCTGGTGTTGGTCGGTTTAGCCCGTGCAACTGGGGATTTGGCCCCGAGATCCATGGGACTAAACACCCGCATTGGATGGGCAAACGAAATAGCGCCTCAACGTTCGGGCACTTTGGTGGTACCGGAAGTTTCATGTGGCATGACCCCGTGTCAAACATTTCGTGCATCGGACTCTGCGCAGTTGAATTTGATAATTGGGCGCTGCACTACTGGCCACAATTTTTTGACGCCGTACTTGATGAGTTGGCAAAGTGAACAAACAAAATCAACGTGCTGACTTGTTGCTTCTGCTATTTAGCGTTTTCGCAACCGCTGCAGCCAATAGCGTCGTGTTCGCATCAATGTCTGAATTGCAGGAGCAATATGGATACGCCGACTCTGCGCTGGGCTTGATCGCTGGCACAGGTTTTGCGATGGGTCTTTTGGTGCAGTTGTTTGTCGCTCCGCTCGCCGACCGGGGGTACGGCAAGAAGTTAATTCAAGTCGGTCTGTGTCTTGCGGCAATCGGCTCGGTTATTTTTGCGATGGGTGATTCGCTCACAACTTTTATTTTCGCCCGTGGAATTGTCGGCGCCTCAATCGGAGTAACGTTTCCTGCGGTGCGGGCTTTGGCCGCACATCTGGATGAGAATCGCAGCGCCGAGCGGTTGGGCGCGGTGGCTGGCATGGAAATTGGTGGTTTTGTCTCGGGCCCATTAATCGGCTCGCTGATAATTGGTCCGTTTGGTTTAGATGCGACGTTTTTATTGTTTGGCGCACTGGCTATTTTGGCGATTTTTATTATCAGCCCACGAAAGTTTCCAGAGTTGGCATCAAGTGTCGAGTCGCAGCGATTGAGTTTTGATCTACTGCGAATTCGAAATGTACGGGTCGCGCTGATCTTGACCCTCGCGGTCACATTTCCGACTGGAATGTTCGACGCACTTTGGGATCGCTTCTTAGACGACTTGGGTGGTAACAACGCAATGACGGGTTTAACCTTTGCGGTTTACGGCTTGCCGTTTATTCTTTTTTCGGCTCGCGCAGGCAAAATGATCGACAAGCGTTCGCCGATGGCAGTTGCGTTGTGGCTGGTTATTCCAATCAGTTTGCTGACTGTCCTGTATGGCGTGATCAAAAATCCGTGGGTGATTTTGGGGGTTGGTTTGGTTGAAGGCATGGTACAAGCATCGGTGATTCCGGCTGCGCTTTCGGCGATTGCCAAGGCGGCGCCAGTGGGTCGTGCGTCGGCTGCGCAAGGTTTGTCGGGTGCAGTTAACGTTTTCGGTCAAATGGTTGCGGCTTTTATTGCGCCATCGATCTATGGCGCATACGGCGCTTTTATAACGTTCTTGGTGGTTGCAATTGGAATTACTGCAATCGCCAGCATCGCTGGAGTCATGCACTTGCGCAGTTCGCGCTAATTTTCTAAATAGTTGTTACTTCAAACGCTCGATAATCATTGCCATGCCTTGGCCACCGCCAACACACATTGATTCGAGACCAAATCGTTTGTCTGTATGTTGCAAGCCGTTGATCAAGGTCGTCATAATTCGTGCACCGGTCATACCAAATGGGTGACCGAGAGCAATTGCTCCACCGTGGATATTTAATTTCTCCATTGGAATACCTAAATGTTTTGCCGACGGAATAACTTGTGCAGCAAACGCTTCGTTAATTTCGACAAGATCAATTTGATCAATCGTCATACCAGCACGCTTAAGTGCTTGACGGCAGGCTTCAATTGGTCCAAGTCCCATGATTTCAGGATTCAAACCGGACACACCAGAGGAAACGATTCGCGCCAACGGCTTGATGCCAAGTTGCTTAGCTTTCGTATCGCTCATCACGATCACTGCTGCTGCCCCATCATTTAGTGGACAAGCGTTGCCTGCAGTAATTTCACCGTCTGGGCGAAACACTGGCTTCAAGCCGGCGAGACCTTCTGCAGTTGTACCAGCACGAGGTCCATCATCCTTTGAGATAACAGTGCCGTTTGGCAAAGTGAGTGGTGAAATTTCGCGATCAAAAAAACCGTTTTCCTGGTTAGCAACAGCGCGTTGCTGACTTCGTGCGCCGAATGCATCCATTTCAAGACGCGTTACACCTTCAAGTTCGCGAACATTCTCGGCGGTTTGTCCCATTGCGATGTACATATCGGCAAGACCGGTTGCGGCCGACCAAACTCCTTGGCCTCCTGCTGCGCGAGACTTTGTTCGCTCGCCTGATGGCTTGAAAATTGCGTTAGGTGCAATATCGCTTGCACCCGATGCATATCGACTGACCGTTTCGACGCCAGCGGCAATAAAGCAATCACCTTCGCCAGCTTTGATTGCATGGGCTGCCATGCGAATTGTCTGCAAACTCGAAGAGCAATAGCGATTGACAGTTACACCAGGAACATTGTCAAGACCAGCCAGCACTGCAACTACGCGAGCAATATTAAAACCTGCCTCGCCTGCTGGTTGGCCACAACCCATCATCAAGTCTTCAACATCATCAGCTTTGAGTTGAGGGACTTTTGCCATTAACGCGCGAATAATTTGTGCCGACATATCGTCAGGTCGAAGTTCGGTCAATGTGCCTTTGTTGGCACGTCCGATTGGGCTTCGTGCTGTTGCAACTATTACTGCTTCGGTCATGGCTTCTCCTTGTTGAGTGTGACTATTCGTTAAGCGTGGCTTTTCACCACATTTATCGTTGCAAAACCCTAGCCGTTTTCATGGTTGTAAACGAAGCCGAAATTTCAGAAATCCACATCAAATCGCTATTCTCATTTAGGCGAAACTATGGGGGTATCTAATCATGGCAACACAACGACTGACACTTGCTCAAGCAATTATCAAATATCTAATTAATCAGCATGTTGAGCGCGATGGGCATGAAAACCAATTTTTTGGCGGAACTTGGGGAATCTTTGGACACGGAAACATTGGTGGTGTCGCCCAAGCATTGCAGCAGTACAACACTGAAATGCCGTATTACCTTTCTCGTAACGAACAGGCAATGGTCCACAGTGCTGTGGCTTACGCCAAGATGAATCGTCGAATGAAAGCTCAAGCCTGTCTTTCATCAATTGGGCCAGGGGCAACGAATATGGTTACCGGTGCGGCTACCGCAACTGTGAACCGAGTTCCAGTTCTTTGCTTGGCTGGAGATTATTTTGCTGAGCGAGTTCAGAGTCCAGTTTTGCAGCAACTTGAATTTCCATTCACTCAAGAACAGTCTTCAAACGATACTTTTAAACCTGTCGCAAAATATTGGGATCGAATTCAACGCCCAGAGCAAGCAATCACATCACTGCCCGAAGTGATGCGAATTCTTACATCACCTGCTGAAACTGGTGCTGCAGTTTTAGCATTACCTCAAGACATCCAAACTTACGCATTTGATTACCCAGAAGAAATGTTTCGCAAACGAATCTGGTCGATACCGCGAAACCGTGCTGACACAACTTCTATTGAGCGTGCCGTCGCATGGATCCGTGCCGCTAAAACCCCGCTAATTATCGCCGGTGGTGGTGTTCGGTATAGCGCCGCCGAAGAAGCACTGATGTCGTTCGTTGAAAAAACAGGAATCCCCGTAGCCGAAACTCACGCTGGCAAAGGTTCATTACTTTTTGATCACCCTTTAAGTCTTGGCGCCGCCGGTGTTTCAGGCACCGAAGCAGCAAACATCATCGCGCCCGAAGCGGATTTAATTATCGGCATCGGCACTCGTTTTACAGACTTTCCTACATCATCAAAAACTGCGTTCAGACACCCGAATGTCCGCTTTATAAATATCAATGTTTTTGAAATGGACGCATATAAACACGCGGCAATTCCACTTGTGGGTGATGCCAAAGTAACCCTTGAAGAACTTGCGGTTGCTGTGGGTGATTATCAAGTTGATAATTCTTATCGCCAACGCTGCCAACGACTTAACAAAAAATGGAACGAAGAAGTTGAGCGCGTCTACGGTGCGGCGATGACACCAATAAGTCAGGGTGAGGTCATCGGAGCAGTTCAGGCATCTGCAGATCCAAAAGATGTTGTCGTGACATCAGCCGGAAGTTTGCCAGGGGACTTATTGAAGTTGTGGCGCTGTAAAGATTCGTTGAGTTACCAAGTCGAATATGGGTACAGCGTTATGGGCTACGAAATTGCAGGTGGCCTCGGTGCAAAAATGGCCGCTCCGGATCGTGAGGTCTACGTGATGGTCGGAGATGGCTCGTTCATGATGATGAATACCGAGATAACCACAGCCGTCCAAGAAAACATTAAATTAATTATTATTGTCGTCAACAATGATGGATTCTCAAGTGTCGGACGCGTATCTGAAAACGTCGGCAGTTTAGGTTTTGGTTGCCATTATCGATACCGAGGCAAATCTGGTTCATATGATGGCGATGTATTACCAGTTGACTACGTCAAAATCTGCGAAGGTTTGGGTGCCACATCAATTAAGGCCGAAAGTCTCACCGATTTCAAAAAGGCTCTAATTACGGCACGTGCGTCAACAAAGACAACTTGCATTGTCGTAAACACTGATTGGGATGAAAGAGTTCCTGGTTATGCAAGTTGTTGGTGGGATATGGCAACTGCGCACACATCAGAGAACCAAGATGTTAATGCCGCGCGCGAAATATACGAGAAAGAAAAATCGGCGCAACGTTATCTAATGGTGCCTGGTGCGCCATTTCAGTCGTGAGCAATCTACACAGACCATTTAAAAACGTTGATGGGACACAATTTGATGTAACACCTAAATCAATTGGTTGGACATATCTTGATTTCAACGTCGTAAAACTTGAAAAATCTAAAAGTTTTGAACACAACTCAAGAGATCGCGAAGTTGCAATAGTTCCACTTTCAGGTTCAGGTTTTGTTGAAGTTGGCGAAGAAAAGATCTACCTGCAGCGATCCGATATTTTCAAACAGTCTCCACGAGTTATATATATTCCGCCAGGTCATCTAATTTCGATTACTGCTGAAAGTAGTTTTGAATTTACGATTGGTGGAGCACCGGCAGAAGGTCGCTATCCAATTCGTGTTTTTGAACCTAATGAAATGCGAGTTGAAGTGCGAGGTGGCGGTTCTGCCAGACGGCAAGTAAACCATCTACTCGCCCACCCATTGCCAGCCGAACGCTTAATTCTCTACGAGGCATACGTGCCGCGAGGTGCATGGTCAGGTTGGCCGCCCCACTGCCATGACGGCACTAACGGATCTCCATATTTGGAGGAAACTTATTACTTCCGTTTTGATCGCAGTGATGGTTTTGGTTTTCACCGAAACTACAAGTTAGATGCACACGAAAATGAAAACTCTGATGAGCACTTTATGGTTCAAGATGGTGATCTAGTGGTGATTCCTTGGGGGTACCACCTGGCAACTGCTTCTCCAGGTCACAACATGTGGCTACTTAATTATTTGGCTGGGCACCCAACAAACGATGAACGCGCAGTCAAACCATGTTTTGATGTTGCACATACTTGGATCGAAAACGATTGGTCGAAAAATCAAATGGAACTGCCATTAGAGATGGATGATACTTATGCGTAAACTTCGCGTCGGATTGATTGGTTGCGGAAACATCGCATTAAACGGTCATATTCCTGCTTATTTAGAGACTCCCGAACGTTTTGAAATAGTGGCAGTTGCCGACCCATTTGAAACACAGCGTGAACTGGGTTTGGTAAAAGCCAGGCTCACCCCCCGAGATGGATATTCCGATCCGCTTGAACTAATCAAACGATCCGATATTGACTTAATTGATATCTGCACTCCCCAACATTTGCACCGCGAACTAATTGAGGCCGCAGCCAATTCAGGACACAACATTGTTTGCGAAAAACCACTTGCTGCAGTGCCCGCTGATGCGAGTGCGGCAATTCAGGCAGCCAAAAAAGCCGGTGTGAAGTTGGCCGTAATTCATAATTATTTGTTTTTTCCTGAGGTAGTTGCAGCAAAGAGAATTCTTGATTCAGGCGAACTCGGCGAGGTACGCGTCGTGACAGTAAATTTTTTAGGTGTTGTCGATTCAATGGGCGCTAGTGGCTTCAAACCAAAGTGGCGTCACGACTACGCATCTTCCGGCGGTGGCGTGTTGATGGACATGATCCACGGCGTCTATCTTGCGAATCATTTTCTTGGATCACCTACTCAACGTGTATCAGCACATGTGACAAGTCATACGCAAGGAGACGAAGTCGAAAGCCTTGCACTTTGTCGACTTGAATCTGGCGACAGTGCCGCGCTCGTCAATATCGGCTGGGGATATGGACACGGCGGTATCGACATCGTCGGCAGCAAAGGTCGACTTCGCATCAACTACGAAGACTTTGGAACTTGCCCATGGTCTGCTTTTGAAAACATGGTCGTAACAGTTGGCTCCGATACAAGAGTTGAATCGGTCAATTTTGAACCTAATAGCGAATCTATTCACGACAAAATCCGCTGGTCAATTGCCGCTGCATTAGTTGATATTGCCGATGCTATTGAACACGAAAAACTTTCAGTAGCCAGCGGCGAAATTGGATTAGAAGTACTTGAAATGACTTTGGCTAGTTATGCATCAGCCGCTACTGGTCGATCAATATCCGTGCCTCTCGAAGTTTCAAGCCCGCTTCACATTAAAGGTGTCAGTGGAATAAAAGATTTGGACTTCACTAG
>CAMAWU010000055.1 GCA_945862025.1 Ferrithrix thermotolerans DSM 19514
GATAGATCTAGCTAGAGCCCATATTTTTGTTGGTCGGATTGTAATTTGACCGGCTTGCGCCCTATCCTTACTAGGTCGTTTGAACGAGTGTAAAAGCTCTCTGACGGTTGCTAAATCTAAATCTCAAGGAACTTTTCATGCGTACATATTCTGCAAAACCAGCCGACGTTAAGCGCGCTTGGCATTTAATCGACGCCGAAGGACTCGTGCTCGGGCGTCTGTGCACAGAGACCGCAACTTTGCTTCGTGGCAAACACAAGCCGATGTACACACCAAGCATGGACACTGGCGATCATGTTGTAATTATCAACGCATCAAAAATTGTTCTTACTTCTGGCAAGGCTGATCGCGAAATGGTTTATGACTACTCCGGTTACCCAGGTGGTTTGAAATCAGAAACATATGCGCATCTTTTAGACCGCAAACCAGGCGATGCAATTCGTCGATCGATTCGCGGAATGTTGCCAAAGGGAACTCTCGGTCGCGAGATGTTGAGCAAGTTGCAGGTTTATCCAGGTGCAGAACATCCGCACGCGGCGCAATCACCAAAAGTGCTTGAGCTTCCACACGCCAAGGCTCGTTGAGCCAAGCTTTAGAAAAAATTAGAGAAAAGAGACAAACTCGTGGGAACAAAGCCACTTACTCAAACAACAGGTCGACGTAAACATGCAATTTGTCGCGCTCGCTTGCGACCAGGAACAGGCATCGTCACAATTAACGATCGCGTGTTTGAAGAATATTTTCCATCCGAAGTTCAACGCAACTCTTCTACAGAAGCATTGCGTGTTGCAAACATGATTGATACATACGACATTGACGCCGACATCGTTGGTGGTGGCATCGCTGGTCAATCTGGAGCGTTGCGCATGGCAATTGCGCGTGCAATCGTAGAACTTGATCCAGAGAAACGACTTACTTTAAAAAAGGCCGGCTTGTTGACTCGCGACTCTCGTCGTAAAGAGAGCAAAAAGTATGGTCTCAAAAAAGCTCGAAAAGCACCGCAGTACACCAAGCGTTAGTTCTTTTTTCGAAAGCATGGGTAGTGCCGTGCTGCTAAGCCGAGTTTTAGTTTTGTGCGCTAGAAACTGCAGGTAAATTAATGTTGAAATTTGGAACAGATGGTGTTCGTGGAGAATTTGGCACCGAACTAACTACAACTTATGTTGCTGCACTTGCTCGGGCAGCGGCCAAAGTTCTGCGATGCAAACTCGTGGTGATCGGTCGAGACACACGCGAGTCTGGCCCCGTGCTGGAACAGGCAATCGCCCAAGCACTAATTGAGTGTGGTGTTGAAGTGCACTTAATGGGCGTTGCTCCGACACCGGCAATTGCGCATGCTGCGGCAACAGGTGACTTAGTGGCTTTTGCGATTACTGCTTCACATAACGCATATACAGATAATGGTGTGAAAATTTTTGGCAATGGCGGGCGCAAACTTTCCGACGATGAACAATCTCGAATTGAGATCGAACTACTCAATGCCATCGCAACTCAGAACTCCGGCCAGTCAGTTTCACAAAATCAAGCAACTTTTCATCCCAAGTATTTAGCGCAATATTGTGCGGCCCTGATTGCAACGGCACCAAAAAATGCACTTGCGAATCTTCGTATTGCTTTAGATTGTGCCAACGGCGCGATGAGTAGCGTCGCCCCAGAAGTTTTTGCTGCGCTTGGTGCAACCGTTTCAACAATTCACACAACGCCAAATGGCAAAAATATTAACGACAATTGCGGCGCAACGCACCCGGTTTCGCTCAGCGAGTCAGTCAAGAATTTGAAAGCCGATTTGGGTATCGCATTTGATGGCGATGGCGACCGACTGATTGCTACAGACAACGATGGTTTGATAGTCGACGGCGATCATTTATTAGCGATTAGCGCCAAAGAGATGAAGCGCACTGGAACTCTTCGCAACAATAAAGTCGTGGTCACCGTGATGACAAATATTGGATTTCATCAAGCAATGCAACGCGCTGAGATCGAAGTAATCACAACTCCAGTTGGTGATAGAGCCGTTTTAGCCGCAATTGAAGAAAATGATCTGGCGCTCGGTGGCGAGCAGAGCGGACACATTATTTATTCTGATCAAGCAACCACAGGTGACGGTTTGTTGGCTGCGATTCGATTGGCTGTTTTTGTTGCTAGTTCTTCACTGACATTAAGTGAGATTGCTAGCGAAGCGATGACGAGTTTTCCTCAGGTGTTAATAAATGTTCGGATCGCCAAGAGCACTGAAAATATTCAACAGATTTTTGCAGCAGAGATATTGCAGGCGCAGAAGACTTTGGCGGATAACGGCAGGGTCCTCGTGCGATCTAGTGGCACAGAACCAGTAGTCCGTGTAATGGTAGAAGCGGCAAAACACGAAACTGCAAAGTCTGTTGCGACTGCGCTGGCCGATGCGATCGCAGCACGACTGAGTTGACAGCGAAAGTAGACTAGAAACCATGTGCGGAATTATCTGCGTGCTAAGTCGACCAACCCGACGCGCGACGCCAACATCAAAAGAAGTCCTTGAACTTCTAGACCACGCAATTAGCGCCGGCACTCAAAACAAAATTGCTGAAGTTGGAAGTCTGGTAGCAAATGCTGATCTGCTTTTACGCGGAGACGCTGGACAGTTCTGCTTGGCCGATAATCATCAACTCGTTGCCGAAATGACTTCGCGATTAGATCAACTAGATGCGTTTGTCACCAGCTTTGAAGCGACTGTAGAAAGTTCAGAGCAAGTACAAAATCCATCAGCAGAATTGGTTTTGAAACAGATCATCAACGCGAAAGATGCGTTGTGGGAGTTGCGCAATGATCGAATTCGGACGGCTCGACTTGTAGACGCATTGGCGGGACAGGGTGCTTCAAAATCGGCACGCAGTGGTTATTTTTCTATCCAACAGGCGTTCTCAGGACTAGATCGTCTTGAGGTGCGTGGGCGTGATTCGGCAGGCGTACATGTTTTGGTTTGGGGTCACGGCTTAAATAGCACAGATAAAAATGTAAAATCTTTACTTGCCAATCGCAGCGATGACGCATTGTTTATGTCGGGTGCAGTGCGTCTCACCGAAAATGCCTGGTCTTTTGTCTATAAAGCCGCAGCAGAGATCGGCGAACTGGGTGACAACACTCGAGTGATGCGCAACTCAGTGCAGACAGACGATTTGTTGCGTTTGTGTATTTCGCAACCAAATTCGCAGGTTGCAGTTTTAGCGCACACAAGGTGGGCGAGCGTCGGGATCATCTCGGAGCCAAATGCTCATCCAGTAAATAGCGAAGAACTTGAGCGCAAACACAATGATGCATATTTGGTTGCCGCACTTAATGGCGATGTCGACAATCACGCAGATCTTCGGGCTCAAAATAGTTTGCGAGTTGCCGGGCCAATTACTACCGATGCAAAAGTTATTCCGGCTTTGGTCTCACGGCGTTTGGCAACTACTAGTTCTTTGACTGATGCATTTCGTGAAACTGTCGCAAAATTCGAAGGATCAGTTGCAATTGCGGTAGCCAGTGCCAGCGAACCAGAAAAACTTCTACTTGCATTGCACGGTAGTGGTCAAGGACTTAGCATCGGTCTTGCCGAAGATCGCTATGTCGTAGCCAGCGAACCATACGGAGTTGTCGAAGAGACGCTCAAGTATGTGCGGATGGACGGCGAAGCACTTGCCGACCCAGATAATCCGTCAAGTCGTGGGCAAGTCGTAACACTTTGTGTCGCTGATGCTGGTGAACTAAGCGGAATTGTTTTGCAGTCTTATGACGGCAGCAAAATTGCGCTCAGTGAGAGCGATATTTTGACAGCAGAAATTACAACTCGCGATATCAATCGTGGTGAACATAAGCACTTCTTGTCGAAAGAAATCGCAGAAGCACCGCAGAGCTTTCGCAAAACTCTGCGCGGTCGAATTGTCGAGAAAAATGGCTTACTGGTTGCCGAACTTGGTGAAGCAGTTCTTCCGAAAACGGTACGCGATCGGCTTGCGTCTGGTGCGATTACTAAAGTTCGCGTAATCGGGCAAGGCACGGCTGCTATTGCTGGGCAAGCGCTGGCAAGACTTCTTAAACAACTTGTTGATATCCACCTCAACATTGATGCGTTGCCCGCCAGCGAACTTTCTGGTTTTGAATTAACCCTTGACATGAGCGACACATTGATTGTTGCAATCAGTCAAAGTGGCACGACAACAGATACGAATCGCACAGTAGATCTTGCTCGCGCTCGCGGTGCAAGTGTTTTAGCGATCGTCAACCGTCGTGGCACTGAACTCTCGATGAAGGCCGACGGCGTGATGTATACATCAGATGGTCGCGATGTTGAGATGAGTGTTGCCAGTACAAAAGCGTTCTACGCGCAGGTTGCGGCTGGTGCGTTGTATGCATGTGCGTTATCAAGTGCAGCTGGTAAGTCAACCGATAAAGCTCGACATGAGTTGCTTGCCGGCTTACGCACGATTCCAGATGCGTTAGTTGAAGTGCTTGCAACACGACCAGCAATTGCGACAGCAGCGAAGCAGTTTGCATCGGCTCGTCGATATTGGACAGTTGTTGGTAATGGGATGAACACGATTGCGGCACAAGAGGTTCGCATTAAATTGTCTGAACTTTGCTACAAATCAATTTCGAGTGACACAACTGAAGACAAAAAACATATTGACCTGTCATGTGAGCCGTTGATTTTTGTTTGCGCAACCGGCCTGCTTGAGGGCACCGCATCTGATGTCGCCAAAGAAATCGCAATTTATCGAGCGCATAAAGCGTTGCCGATCGTTGTCGCTTCGGCTGGACAGCATCGATTTGATGCAGCAGCGGCCGTGCTCCTCGTACCAAATGTTGAGTCGAGTCTTGCGTTCATTTTGACTGTGATGGTGGGACATTTATTTGGCTATGAAGCAGCGCTTGCAATCGATGCACTTGCCCGTCCATTGCGTGAAGCGCGCGAAGTTATTGAACATGCTGTCGAAAGAGGCGGCGATGCAAATGAATTGCTTTCCAAGATTCGGGCCTTGTTACCTGTGCCGGCTACAAGGTTCACCGATGCATTAGCAACGGGCAATTACGACGGCAATCTTGAAGCCAGCACTGCAGTGCGCATCGTGACGATGTTGCGCGACACACTTTCAAGTGATCCTGTGCAGTCTTATCAGCAAACTTCTGGCAAGATCGCTTCACCAGAATTATTGTTAGATGATCTGACAAGTGCGCTAACTCGCGGTGTTGACGAATTAACTCGTCCAGTTGACGCAATTAAGCATCAAGCAAAAACTGTCACTGTCGGTATTTCGCGCAGCGACGAAGGTTTGTTTGATCGACCGTTGGTCAAGGCGTTGCTTGAGGCTGGGGTTGCCCGCGAACGACTTTCATATCGCGTGCTAAAAATAGTCGCTGATCTAGACGCCGCTGTGAGTTCGGTGACTGGGTTCACGCGATATCGCATTGAAGGAGATATCGCCAGCAACTCTGGCACGATCACAATTGTTGATCGTGGTGGAATGTCAAAAAATCTTTCGTCACGAGTTGATCGCAACTCTGCACTAGTTGGCACAAAGCGAAGAGTAGCCAGTGATCAAGAGGTGCTAGTTGCTCGGGGTCGCAGCGATAGCCGCACCGTGATTATGGTTCCTGAAACTAAAGGTGGAGAGACAACTGGTATCACCTTGTTGCATGTGATGTTTCACGATCATCTTGCGGCAACTGCAATGCGAGTCGTGTTGCAAGGATACGACCGTCGTTACGACCGTCTAGTTGACTGGGTCACAGAAACCGAGGGTTCATTTCGCGAAGACCGGCTTGCCGAAGTTCCTGTTGCTGACTTGTTGATTTTGCCGATCAGTGAGATGGCCGACCACTGGCGTTCGCGCTAGAAAGTCAAACACTGATGATCGGCCTCGGCATTGACGCAGTAAGTGTTTCGCGTTTTCGCGATGCGTTAGAGCGCACACCGACATTGCGCACCAGAGTTTTCACACAACAGGAATTAGATTCAGTCGCTGATCGTCAAGATTCGGCCCCTAACCTGGCCGCACGATTCGCAGTTCGTGAAGCAACAATGAAGGCACTCGGTGTCGGTCTCGGTGCATTTGATTTGCAGGATGTTTCGATTCGTAGCCACGCTTCTGGTGCTCCCGAATTAATCGTCACAGGCCGAGCCGCAGAACTTGCGCGTGAACAAGGCGTCACTGCATGGCATGTTTCGCTTTCGCACACTCATGACACGGCCGTGGCCATCGTCGCGAGCCACTGAGTTCGCATTCGTTCTGCGATGAGTACAACTAATCGTTGGGCTTGGGCTGAGATTGACCTAAGCGCACTAGCCAACAACGTCGAAACTCTTGTCGCGCAAGCGGGTCAAGCAGAACTTTGGGCAACTGTTAAAGCAAATGGATACGGACACGGCGCAGTTGAAGTTGCGCGAACAGCCTTGGATTCTGGGGCTCGCGGATTATGTGTAGCGCTCGCCGACGAGGCGCACGAGTTGCGCCACGCAAAAATTGCCGCACCGATACTTATTGTTAGCGAGCAACCACAAGCCCAACACGAACAAATGTTGCTAGATGATGTTTGTGCAACCGTATATAACGAAGCGACTATTTCAAGTTATGCGGCAACTGCTGAACGACTCGGAGTGATTGGCAAAGTGCATCTAAAAGTTGACACCGGAATGCATCGGGTTGGTGCGCCAATTGAGGATGCGTTGGCGCGTGCCAAACAGATCAGCAAACTGCAATCATTGAAACTTGAAGGCGTTTATACACATTTTGCAACTGCTGATTTGCCTGAACATAGCCAGACAGATTTGCAACTGACGAAGTTTCGCGAATTTGTGAAGTTGCTTGAACAAAATTCACTTCGGCCAAAATACGTTCACACCGCTAATTCGTCGGCGTCGTTGCGCAACTTAGATTTGACCACAGATATTGTGCGAGTCGGAATTGCAATTTATGGCATTGCTCCAAGTATTGAACTTGAATCAACTTCTATAAAACTCAAGCCAGTGATGTCGGTTCACGCCCGTGTTTCACATCTGCAACGACTTGGTGCTGGTGAAGGTATTTCATATGGTCTGCGTTACAAACTTGATCGTCCAGCAACAATTGCCACATTGCCGATCGGGTATGCCGACGGCATACCCCGACGACTTTGGTCTGTCGGCGGAGAAGTATTAATAAATGGCAAGCGTTGCCCAATCGTAGGAGTCGTAACAATGGACCAACTGATGGTTAATTGTGGTGAAATGCCGATCAAGATTGGTGATCATGCTGTCTTGCTTGGCACACAAGATAGTCAAACAATTACTGCCAATCAGATTGCAACAAGTCTTGAGACAATTGGTTATGAGATTGTCTGCGGCATAAGTTCTCGCGTCCCACGCCGTTTCATCATTTCAAAAAAATAGCAATCATGAAATTTTCTGTTGCCTCGTTAAAAGACACTGCGTACCTAGCCGAAGTCATAGCCGCACATTTAAGGCCGCGCGACATGATCGTCTTGGCCGGAGATATGGGATCTGGCAAAACTACTTTCACCCAATTTTTTGGTCAGGCACTGGGCATCACCGAGCCGATCACTTCGCCAACATTTAATTTGCTGCACAATTACGGAAGTGGTCGGATGGCTTTACACCATGCCGATCTATATCGACTTGAACGCACCGGAGAATTGGCCGACCTTGGCTTGGATGAATTGCAAGACGTCGGCGGCGTAATTGTGGTTGAGTGGGGCGACATAGTTGGCAATGAACTGGGTGATGCTTTAATTATTCGGTTCTCACATTCAACTGATGTTGAGGTGATTAATTCGCGCCGTGTCGAAATTGAGCTGCGTGGTCAGCAATGGCTGAGTCGTTGGCAAAAAATAAGCGATGAACTTGCCACAAAATTTAGTGATTTGGTGCGAGGCTAAAGCCAGTGATTGTTTTAGCAATTGATACTTCAACGGACGCTGTCAGTGTTGCGATCAACAACTCAAAGCAACTTTTGGCCAGTGCTCATGTGACGAGTGATCGGCGCCATGCTGAGTTGCTCACACCGATGATTAAAAGTGTTTGCCATCAAGCAGATATTGCGATGTCGGAAATAGATGTTGTCTCGGTGGATATTGGGCCCGGTTTGTTTACTGGCATGCGTGTTGGTATCGCCAGCGCCAAGACAATCGCTCAAGTTCTTGATATCCCAATAATTGGTATTTCAAGTTTGGATATTTTGGCACGCTCGGTTGTTGCAACGGAACGAGTCGTTTTGGCAACAATAGATGCACGACGCGGAGAACTCTATTGGGCGATGTATCGCAATGATCTTGGTCCGAGCATTGAAGTCAAGCCACCAGTTGTTGGCACGGTCAGCGATTGCGTGGCAGACCTCGTTGATCGTGGCCAATCGGCATTGATCGTCGGCAATGGCGCACAGCGACATCAAAATGCGATAAGCGAATCGCTCGAAGCAACAGGTCTGTCAATTGAGTGGGCGAGCGAGCAGTTAGCACAACCAAGTGCAAATGTTTTGGCGATCATTGCTGCAGAACTTGCGTTGCACGAACAATGGCAAACTTGTGTTGAAGTGCAGGCGTTATATCTTCGGGCACCTGACGCAGAAATTAACTGGCAAACGAGAGTCAACTCATGAGTATTCGAGATCGATTTATTCGAACAAAGCCAAGTGATAAAAGTTCAGAAAATTTAGACGAATTAAATGTCTCTCCAGCATTAGAGATTGCGCAGATGCGTCGCGCCCACATTCGCAGCATCATGCCAATCGAGCAACAGGTTTATCCGCGACCGTGGACAGCACAAGTTTTCGTCGAAGAACTCGAACAAATGCGAAGTGGTAAGCGCCACTATCTAGTTGGCACGATTGCAGATCAACTCGTTGGATACGGCGGCCTGCTCTATGTAGAACAAGACGCGCATCTAACCAATATCGCAGTGCATCCAATGTGGCGAAGTCGTGGAATCGCTACCGAGTTGTTACTAGATCTGGCATGGGAAGCAAATCGACGCGGGTGTGCAGCAATGACTCTTGAGGTGCGCAATACCAACACTTCAGCACAACAGTTGTATCAGCGGTTTGGTTTTGTGCCAGCCGGAATCCGCAAGAAGTACTACGAAAATCGTGATGACGCAATCGTGATGTGGTGTTCCGATGTGCAACAACAAGAATTCACATCCCGACTGCGACAAATTGAGAGAAGTCGAATGTGAGCTCGACGATTAGTGATCTAACGATTGATAGTTCAACCGTTGTGCTCGGTATCGAAACAAGTTGTGATGAAACTGCAGCATCATTAGTAATCGGCGGCAACGATGTGCTGTCATCGGTCGTGGCATCACAATTAGAAATTCACGCTCGCTTTGGCGGTGTCGTACCCGAGATCGCAAGTCGCGCTCATCTTGAAGCAATCACGCCCGTGATTAGCCAAGCAGTTGAGAAATCTGGTTTAAGTTTTGACCGTGTTGATGCAGTTGCTGCAACTGTTGGGCCCGGACTAATTGGCGCGCTATTAGTTGGTGTTGCGGCTGCAAAGTCTGTTGCTCTTGTTCTAGATGTGCCGTTCGTCGGCGTTAACCATCTTGAAGCTCATCTTTACGCCGCGATGTTGGATGATCCCAATGTTGAGTTTCCATTACTCGTACTTCTTGTTTCGGGTGGAAACACTTTGCTAGTCGAAGTTCGTGAGCATGGTGTTTACAAAATAGTTGGGCAAACTCGCGATGATGCCGCGGGCGAAGCATTTGACAAAGTCGCACGGTTTCTTGATCTGGGTTATCCAGGTGGACCAGCAATTGATGCGTTGGCTAAAACAGGCGACGCTGCAGCAATTGACTTTCCGCGAGCGATGCTCAACGATGGGTTAGATGTTTCGTTTAGCGGATTAAAAACCGCGGTGATTAATCATGTTCGAAAATATCCTGAGTCAAAAACCAAAGACATCGCTGCTTCGTTTCAGGCAGCAGTTGTAGATGTTCTCGTTGCTAAAACTTTGCGTGCGGCCGAGAATTTAGGTGCTCGGACTGTGGCAATTGGCGG
>CAMAWU010000056.1 GCA_945862025.1 Ferrithrix thermotolerans DSM 19514
GTAGCCATCGATGGCACATTTGATGACTGCCAAGACTTGGTTAAAGCAATGTTCAACGATCAGAAGTTTCGTGATGCAAATCAACTTTCAGCAGTCAATTCAATTAACTGGGTGCGCGTGATGGCACAAGTTGTTTATTACTTCACTGCACTTGAAAAGCTCGGCGACTCTGCTGTTTTTAGTGTGCCGACTGGAAACTTTGGCAATGTCTTAGCAGGATGGATTGCCAAGCAGATGGGCGCTTCGATTGATGGTTTCGTCGTAGCGTCAAATACAAATGACATTTTGACGCGATTTTTTGAGTCGCAGCAGATGACAGCAAATGAGGTTGTGCCAACTTTGAGTCCAAGCATGGACATTCAGGTTTCATCGAACTTCGAACGGTTGTTGTTTGAAATGAATCATCGCGATGTAGATTTAACTGCAAAACAACTGACAGAGTTTCGTAGCACTGGCGAATTAATCGTCGCACAAAATAATTATGCAAAGTGGATCACCGGCGTGTTTACGGGTTACCGCTGCAACGATGAGCAAACTTTGGCGACAATGAACGATGTGTATCAGCAAACGGGGATGCTGATCGACCCGCACACGGCAGTTGGCTTGTCTGCGGCGCGTCAAAGTGCGCGCGTTAATTATCCTAAAAATCAATCGATAATTACTTTGGCGACGGCGCACCCTGCGAAATTTCCTGATGCTGTGCGTCGTGCGACTGGTCAAACGCCTCAGTTGCCAGAACATCTTGCAGACCTGATGAGTCGGCCTGAGAGAATTGTTTCTCTGCCAAATAATTTGAAGTCGGTTCAGGCGTTTGTTGCTGGTTGCCGTTAAATCACTAATTATTTCGGTTGTTGTCAATAAGCAGGTGGTCGGCTAGGGTTGTGTTGCTCGGGTTCCCGAGCGAGTCCCCGCCATTTCTTGGCAGACGCATTTCAACGCAAACTGATTTGTGCCCCTGCATATTGGCAATGAGCGGCAAATTGGGCGGCAAATTATTTAGTTGCCCTGAAAGTAGGCATTGTGGCTAACGGAGCCCTCGAACAATCGGCACTTGAAGCAAAGGATCGCGACCAACTTCTGGCGATCGCCAAAGCACTTGGCGTTAAATCAGCGGGTCGCGCGAAAAAAGAAGAGATCATTGAAATGATTCTCGAACAGACTGCGCCATCTGCACCTGCACCTGCATCTGCCGCGCCTGCGCCGACATCTTCGCGTGCGTCTGCTTCGTCAGCAAAGTCAGAGTCAGAAACTGCGACAAGTTCGAAAATTGCTGCGCTTGGTGCTGATGGTCAGTCATTATCAGAATGGGAAATCGAACTTGCCGAGCATGAGGGCACACCAGTTGCCCCAGAAGCTCGCCGCCGAACTGAGCAGACCGAATCTCGCAGCGACAACCGAGAGTTTCGCGATAATCGTGCCCCGCGCGAGCCGCGCAACGATGCTCGTAACGATGGTCGCGACAATCGAAATAATGGTCCTCGAAACTACAACGATCAAGACGGCGGCAATCGCAATCGCAATCGCAATCGTCGTCGTAGAACCCCTGGTGGTTTTCGAAATACTCGTGATGACGGTCCGCAAGGTGCAGACCGTTATGAATCCAATGAAATTCAAGAATCTAACGAACCAATCAATAATGACCCGATTGAAGTTTCTGGCTATCTAGATCTGCGTGACGAAGGCTACGGATTCTTGCGTGTCAATGGATATCTCGCCTCGCAAGGTGATGCTTATGTTTCAGTTCGCTTAACGCGGCAATTTAATTTGCGAAAAGGCGATCATGTAACTGGCATGTCGCGACCTGCAGGTCGAAATGAGAAGAACGCGGGCATGCTCGACATTCGCACGATCAACGGCATTGATGTCGACAAAATGAAGCCGCGTCCGAAATTCGAAGACCTGACACCGTTGTTTCCTGACGAAAAACTAGAACTGTCAAGTGCAAGTGATCCGACAAACATGACCGCACGAATTATCGACCTAATTTCGCCGATTGGCAAAGGCCAACGCGGGATTATTGTTTCGCCGCCAAAAGCCGGCAAGACAACAGTGATGAAGACGATCGCAACATCAATTGAAAAAAATTATCCAGAAGTCAAATTGATTGTTCTGTTAATTGATGAGCGACCAGAAGAAGTTACAGATATGCGTCGAACAGTTAAAGGAGAAGTTGTATCTTCAACTTTTGACCGACCATCTGAGGAGCACACTCATGTTGCCGAACTCGTGATTGAAAAAGCAAAACGCATGGTTGAAATGGGTCAAGATGTCGTAATCATTCTCGACGGAATCACTCGTCTGTCCCGTGCTTATAACCTTGCTGCACCAACAACCGGACGTGTGATGTCGGGCGGTATTGATGCAGGTGCGTTGTATCCGCCTAAGAAATTCTTTGGTGCTGCCCGCAACATTGAAGAAGGTGGCAGTCTCACAATTTTGGCGACGGCACTCGTTGAAACAAATAGCCGAATGGATGATGCAATTTTCGAAGAGTTCAAGGGAACGGGCAATATGGAGCTTCGTCTTGATCGCAAACTTGCAGAGCGTCGAATTTATCCGGCGATTGATGTTGATGCTTCAAGCACTCGTCACGAAGAGTTGTTATTCAATCGACAACAGTTGCAAATGGTATGGAAGTTGCGTCGCGTGCTGAGCGGTCTTGCCGCCGAAGGAAGCGCTGCACCAGGACTTGAGTTGTTGATTGATCGTCTGAAGACTTTCAAGAACAACGACGAGTTCCTCGCCGAAATCGCTAAACAACCGACGTCTTAAGTTTCGTCGCGTCATGATGACGAACGATAGTCACGCATTACGGTTGGCTGGTTTGCGTCTACGCACATTCATTTCGACGCAGACTGTCGATCCTGAGATACAGCATCAACAAGTCATTGAGTTCGGTTCAGCCGTTGGTGTTGTTAGTCAGAACATCGCCTGGGTGTTGTTAACTTCGCGTCACGAATTTGGGCTTGGGCCAGCAATGATTTGGGCGTTACGTAACGGTGCAACTTCGCTAAATATCTTTACCGAACACAATGCTGCTGACCTTGCGCGTCGTGCAAGTCTCTTTAATTTCAAAATAGAAATTTATGAAATTGCGAGTGACCTCGCTGTTGGCCCTATGCTCGCTTTGCCGTGCGTTGCGCCGATGAAAGAAATCAGCGCAGCCGATGAAGCATTTGCAGATTTCATTCGCAGCAGCGGTGCAGAGATAACACGTGAACATGGTGTGTTGGCCGGTGAGGTTTGCGGTCTTGAAGTTTGTCGTGTCGTTCACGAAACTGCTGACTCTCAAGTAGTTGAGTCGCGTCTTGAAATCGGTGTCGGCACTCATGACCGTGAAACATTTCAGTTATTACACGGCCGCATAGCAACGATTGAGTCGTTGCGCAAAGTGGTCGACGAAGTTGCATCAAAAAGAGTTGTCGGCGCCAACCCACATCCACTAAATCAACTTGGTAGAGAGCGATTGCTGCGGCATTTAATTTGTTCGGCACCAGATTTGGTGAATGCGGTTTCGCTTGAAACTGTTTCGCCAGCGATGCCAAGAGCCAATCTCAAAGACAAGATTCCGTGCTGCGCCAAAGGTGTTCGATCCGACGGCCGAGTCGTTGTTGTTATTTTCAGTATTGGCGTTGACACTGATGTGATTTCGTTTGGCGCCGACGCCCGACACGCAATTGATGCTCAGGCAGATTTGATTTTTGTTTCACCACAGCGTGACATAATCCCCGCAATCACACAACTTGCCGATCTGCTGCACGACCCCGCACTGTTTATCGGTTGCAATCTGCTTGATGCGCTTACACGGCGTCAAGATTAAAGCCATAGTCTGATCATCGTGCTTGAACGACTTGACGGTATTGAAAGAGATTTTCTTGATCTTGAATCAAGCATGGCGACCTCTGATGTGCTTGAAAATCAAGACAAACTGCGTGATGTTTCGCGAAAATATAAACAGATGACGCCTCTTGTTGAGTGCATTCGCAAATATCGCACAGCAACAGGTAACGCTGGTGCGGCGCGTGAGTTAATCGCCGATGCGACCGGGGTAGAAAGAGATCAGTTGCAAGCTGAATTGATTTCTGCGACGGCAACAATTACTGCGCTTGAAAACGAACTTAAAATCTTGTTGCTACCTCCTGATCCGAATGCCGGCAAGAACATCATCATTGAAATTCGTGGAGCCGAAGGTGGCGAAGAAGCCAATCTTTTTGCGACTGATTTATTTGACATGTATAAAGCATTTGCCGCACGCAATAACTGGACGGTTGAAGTTTTGTCATTAGATCTTTCGCCCAAAGGTGGAATTAATCAAGTAGTAATGATCTTTAAGGGCGAGACAGCATGGACACGAATGCGGTTCGAAGGCGGCCCACATCGAGTGCAACGAGTGCCAGCAACCGAAAATCAAGGTCGAATTCATACTTCATCAGCAACTGTGATGGTTCTACCCGAAGCCGAAGAAGTTGAATTGCACATTGACGAAAAAGATTTACAGATTGATGTTTACCGCGCCAGTGGCCCTGGCGGTCAAGGTGTAAACACCACCGACTCGGCAGTACGGATTACACACCGACCAAGTGGTGTCGTCGTCGCGATGCAAGACGAGCGCAGCCAATTACAAAACCGATTGCGGGCAATGCAAGTTTTGCGTGCACGATTGCTCAAGCGCCAAGAAGAAGAATTGCAGGCGCGGGCTTCGGCCGAACGCAAAGCACAAGTCGGCGGCGGTGGTCGTGGTGAAAAAATTCGTACATACAACTTCAAAGACAGTCGAATCACTGATCATCGAATTGGTTTCACTCTTCACCAATTGCAAGATGTCTTGGCAGGCAATTTAGATCCAGTGATTGATGCGCTAACGCTTGAATATCAGACCGAGCAGTTGGCAGACTCTGGCGAGAAATAATTTTTGTCGTGAATAGCGACGAAACAATTTCATGGGGCGAGTTGCTAGAAGCGACTGCTGTAAGTCTCGGCAATGAGCAAGAAGCCAGATGGCTATGTGAACATGCAAGCGGATTAGACCGTGCAGAGTTTGACTCGGCGTTGTCTGATTTAGTGAGCGAGCGTTGTGGTCTTGCATTACAAAAATTAGTAGGCAGGCGATTGGCCGGCGAACCGTTGCAATATGTGATGAGTCGCTGGGCATTTAGACATCTGGATGTTCTTGTTGACCAGCGAGTATTGATTCCGCGACCCGAAACCGAACTTGTCGTACAAGTTGCGATCGATTTAATGCGTGATGCGCAGCAAAAAATAGACCGCAAATTGCGAATCGCAGATTTAGGCACTGGTAGTGGCGTAATTGGTTTGGCAATCGCTAGCGAGTTGCCACTTGCGAGTGCTGAAGTTTGGCTGACTGATCTTTCAGATGATGCATTAGATGTTGCTCGTGCAAATTTGGCTGGGCTTGGATTAGTTGATGGAGATGTTCGTATTGCACAGGGCGACTGGTTTTTGGCTCTGCCAAGCGAACTCAAAAACAGTTTTGATTTGGTTGTCAGTAATCCTCCTTACATTGCGTTGTACGACCCAAATGTTGAATCAATAGTTCGCGACTATGAACCACATCTTGCGCTGTTCGCTGGCTCGGATGGACTTGATGCTTATCGCCAAATCATTTCGCAGGCTGGGCAGTGGCTTGTTTCTGGTGGCTGGCTCGTGCTCGAAATTGGGCACGAGCAAGGTGCAGAAATTCGCACTTTTCTGAACGAAAATAATTTTCGAGATGTTGAAATTCGCCAAGATTATTCTCAGCGCGACCGCATAGCCCTCGCCCGCAAAAATTCTTAAATCTGCAGGGTGCCGTCGGTAGTAAGGGTGACTTTGCGGCCGACCCATTCGTCAGTGCACAATGCAGTTGCGACTTGAAGCTCTAAAGAAGTTGCCCATGCACGACGTGAGTCTTTGAGCAACACTGCGGCGATGGCAGTTTCGGGTTCGCCGTCGCGATTGTGCATCACCGTGTAAGCCTCAATTGTTGCCTGCCCGGCGACATCGCTGGCTGCTTGGTCAGTCGAAGCAAGTTCGCGCTGTTCAAGCGCATCAATCGTTGACTGCGGTGAGCCACTTCGAAAACCGTTTGCAGGTGGCGTTGATGAATAGACACCAAATGAATGTTTCGTGGCGTAACCGCCGTTGGCCCAAATGAAACCGTTTTGTGTCGAACTATTGTCATGGCGCAGGTTGATCATCATCGTTGCGATCGCGTGCATCACATAGTTGTTCCACGGGCCGCCAGCAAACGAAAGGCCACCGGTGATTGTGAGTCGTTGATCGAGTGAAAGGTTCAGAGATTTCGCGCCGAGTTGCACCGCCGATGGAAAGCACGAATATAAATCAACTAACGAAATATCACTAAGCGAAACGCCAGCGAGCTCGCACGCCATTGCGCCACCAAGCCGTACGGCGGGTGTGTCGGCAAATGAAAACCGATTTGAGATGTAATAGTGCTCATGACAATCGGCGCCCGAAGCGAGAAAAACCCAGCGATCTTTGGCAATACCGAGTTGCATCGCTTTTTCGGCTGAGCAAATAATCAAGGCCGCAGCCATATCAACTTGATTGTTTGAGTTCATTACTTTGCGATATGGCGAGCCGATCAGCCGATTTTTTGGTGTGACTGTTCTAATCTGATCAGCGCTGAGCGCAGTTTGGCTCCATGCGTTCGGATTTGTTGCGGCGACAGTACTGAATCTCGACCACAATTCGCTAATCAGTTTTTCTTGATCGTCAATACCGCGATTTACGCTCGCACGAATCGCAGTTTCAAACATCGGATAAATCTGCACCGGTAGAAAAATCTTGCGCGCAATTTCTTCAGGGCTACTCATCGCCACATCATCGATAACTTGTAGCGGTGCTGGAGTGCCCGACGCTTCGGGTGTCCAATTGAGTGTTGCATTTTCGCGTTGCGCTCGCGATCGCGAATAACTTGACTCACCACCAGCAACTATCGCGATATCTAGTTCTCCGTTTTGGATTTCGTGAGCGAGTTTGTTGATAACTAATTGCGGCATGTTGCCCCCGTGCGGAGTGATGCGAAGTGAGCGTGCATTTATCCCAAGAAGTGCGGCAACAGTGTGTGCAGGATTTGTATATCTCCACGACAACATTCGCACGATATTTAGCGCGTCAACATCGGGCACAGTGCTCAAGCCAGCATCAGTTGTCGCACTACGAATCGCGTCAGCGATCAGCAACGCAGGCTCGCGTGCATCGGCCAGATTCGTGGCACGATTGAGAATCTGCCCTTGCCCAACAAGCACAGGAGTTCGCGGGTCAAGTGACATGACTACTCACAATACGCCCTGCTACTGATGGTGCCATTGAGTTCTAGGCTGTGGGATCATGACAAGCGATAGTCAACAAAATTACTTTCGCCAAGACATTCAAGGGTTAAGAGGCCTAGCGGTTTTGTTGGTGGTTATTTACCACTCAGGTATTGGTCTACCTGGTGGTTTTATTGGCGTCGACATGTTTTTCGTCATTTCTGGTTTTGTGATTACCCAGATTTTGATCATAGAGCTGAGACTTACTGGAACAATTAGCATCAGAGAATTTTATTCACGGCGTGCAAGAAGACTTCTTCCTGCTCTGGCGCTGGTGACCGTTGTGACTCTTGGACTGTCGATTTTTGTTATCTCGCCGTTTGGTGGCCAGCAGGAAGTTGTTAAGACTGCTCAGGCAACATCTTTGTTTTATGCGAATGCATATATGTTTCTTGAGAATACTTATTTTTCACTCGCGATGAATCCGTTTCGGCATATGTGGTCGTTGGCCGTGGAAGAGCAGTTTTATTTGTTGTTGCCAATATCACTGCTTGCCGCTTGGAAGTTGGTTTCTAGGTTTTCGAAGCGAAGTCAGCAAGTACTCCTTGGGTCGGCCGTCTTTTCCATAAGTATTCTGTCGTTCGCCTTTGGGGCTATGTTGTCATTCGGATACCGATTGACACCGTTACCTGAACGTTTTGCTTTTTTCGGAACACCAAGTCGGATTTGGGAGTTTGGTGTTGGAGTTCTTCTTGCAATTGTTCCCTTAAGGGGGAAGATATTCAAGAAGATGGCTAGCGGAATATTTATTTTTTCAGTTGTAGCAATTGTTTGGTCTGTGACTCAACTCAGCTCGTACACCGCGTTTCCTGGGTATGTCGCGCTTGGACCCGTTTTAGGAACTGGTGGTTTAATAATTGCTGGTCACAATTCAGAAAGATTGTCACAGTTAATGTCAATTAGGCCTTTGGCTCGCCTTGGCGACTTGTCCTATGGATGGTACTTATGGCATTGGCCTTTTACTGTTTTCAGCCTGACCCTTTGGCCAGAAAACGCACCCATTGCTTTATTGGCTGGTTTTATTTCGCTGGCTCCCACAATCATTTCGTATGTTTGGTTTGAGCAACCAATTCGACAGAATCGAAGCATCACTGGAGTCCGAGTACTTCGACTTGTGGCTCTCTGCATAGTTATTCCTCTCTTGGCAAGTGTTCTCGTGGGGCGTCTTGCAAACACCGGACTCGGACTCACCCAACCAGAAGTTAAATCACTTGCTGGAGCCGCAGATGATTGCGGGTTTACAGCTCAGTCAGATCAGTGGTCTAAAGAGAAATGTACTTTTAGGGTCGAAGATTCAAAAGGAACGATTTTCCTTTTCGGTGACTCTCAGGCGAGAGCCTTCGCAGATGGGGTAATCAAGTCGGGAAATGAACTTGGCTACAACGTTTCAGTCTTGGCAACAGCTGGGTGCCCGATGGCGATGCGGGCACCATTGGGAGTGAGTTGGTGTGAAGATATTCAAAGTCGACTACTTGAATTAGTGGAGGGTTGCGAATATCGCGTTGACATGGATTGGCATTCCAGTTGGTGTGAGGGAAATCGCGTGTCCAAGCCGTCTCTGGTAATTTTTGGAAACTCGGCGACGAGGTACATGGGCGATGAATATCGTCTCCCCGGGGGCGACGGCCGTCTGCCAAATGAGTTTAATAGTCGAGTTGACTCAATCGTTTCAGCGACAACGGAAGCCGTACAACTCGTTCAAAACCAGAAAGTTCCAGTGCTCATAATCTTTGAAGCTCCGTCTGTAACTATCGATTTAGGGATTTCAATTATTCAACCGCACCCAAGAATTGAAAGCAGTAAGTACTCTGACCAGATACGACGAAATGAAATCTATGCTTTGCTTGAATTAGATCTTGCTGGACTAAATTCTGTCTCAACTTTTGACCCCGCTAATTTGATATGTATCAACGATCTTTGTAGACCAATAATTGATAGTAAAATTATTTATTCTGACCCATCGCATTTAAACCTCGTAGGAAGCGAGTTTCTCTCAAGTGCTCTAACTCAGAAGATTAAAGCCCTACTCGGGTGATTTCTTAGTAACTACGATGAACGTATGGGCCATAGCGTGAAACGCATTGCTATTGGGTCTGACCATGCTGGTTTCGAACTAAAACAACATTTAATTTCGTTTCTAAACGCAAAAGATTTTTCAGTTGCTGATCACGGAACAGATTCAACCCAGAGTGTTGACTATCCGGAATTTTGTGCCAATGTTGCTCGGGCGGTGCGCGACAATAAAGCCGATATCGGAATCGTTCTCGGTGGCAGCGGGCAAGGCGAGCAAATTGCGGCCAACAAAATAGTCGGTATTCGTGCCGCATTGTGCAATGATCTTTATTTGGCCGAAATGGCACGATCTCACAACAACGCAAATGTGCTGTCAATTGGCGCGCGGGTCGTGACGCCAGAACTTGCAGAACAAATAGTTGATAAGTTTCTAAGCACCGAATTTGAAGGTGGTCGACATCAGCGCAGAGTTGAGCAACTTCGTGAAATTGAGTTGTCAGAGAACAAAAAATCTTAAAACGAAAGAAGTAAATAATGACCTGG
>CAMAWU010000057.1 GCA_945862025.1 Ferrithrix thermotolerans DSM 19514
GGCATCACGCGTGGTGATGAAGTCGCAAAAGGCATCGTCGAAGCAATGAAACGCGTCAAACTGCGTGCACCGATCGTGATTCGCCTTGACGGCACAAACGCCATTGAAGGCCGCGCGATCATTGCAAATGCTGGCATTGACGAGTCACAGTTAATATCGCGGTCAACGATGCTTGAGGCTGCTCGCGTTGCAGTCGATCTCGCAGGAAAGAATTAATCACATGGCAATTTTTGTCGACGAAAATACAAAAGTTTTAGTGCAAGGCCTAACTGGGGGTCAAGGGCGGTTTCATGGGTTGCGAAATCGCGACTATGGCACTCAAGTTGTTGCTGGTGTAACACCTGGTAAGGCCGGTCAAGATGTTGAAGGTATACCTATATACGACAGCGTTGACGCAGCCGTCGCAGCAACGCACGCAACCGCATCGTTTATCGCTGTGCCGCCGAAGGCTGCGCCCGCAGCGATTCTTGAGGCTGCTCGCGCCGGAATCAGTTTTATTGTTTGCATAACAGAAGGTGTGCCAGCGCAAGACGAAGCGCGAGTGTTTGCAAACCTGCAACGCGATTTTCCAAAGACGCGATTGCTTGGGCCAAACTGCCCTGGCATTATTAGCCCAGGTAAATGCAATATTGGTATCACCGCGGGAGAGATCGCAGCGCTACCAACTAAGACCGGACCAAATGTTGGCATTGTTTCGCGTTCGGGCACACTAACTTATCAAGCGCTATACGAACTAAAGCAATTAAATATTGGTGTGTCAACTTGTGTTGGCATTGGTGGCGATCCGGTGCCCGGTACTTCGTTCGTTGATTGTCTGGCCGAGTTTCAAGCTGACCCCGAAACGCATGCGATCATCATGATCGGTGAAATCGGGGGCACTGCCGAAGAAGAAGCTGCAGAGTTCATCACGAATCATGTGACAAAGCCGATGAGCGCTTATATCGCAGGTGTCACAGCACCCGCTGGCAAAAAAATGGGTCACGCTGGGGCGATTGTCTCGGGCGGCAAAGGCACCGCACAAGGCAAGATGGATGCGTTGCGAAATGCTGGTGTGATGATCGGTTTGAATCCAACTGAGGCGTGTGATTTAATGTCTCAAATAGTTTTGTCTCTTTAGACCTGCGTTCGCCAAGCAGTTATTCGTCTAGAATTTAGAGTCGCTAATAAGCAGTAACTGATGAACAAACGCCCCGAACTCTTGACATATATTCCATCGTTAGATGGCATTCGCGCCCTTTCGGTGATCGCGGTGATTATCTATCATGCCAACAAACTTTGGTTGCCTGGCGGGTTTCTTGGCGTTGAAGTTTTCTTTGTGATCAGCGGATATTTAATCACGCTGTTGCTTCTCGCCGAGAACGAAAGAAATGGTTCAGTTAATTTGAGGCAATTCTGGATGCGTCGGGCGAGACGGTTGCTGCCTGCGCTTTGGGTGGTATTGATCGGAGTTGTCGTGTTCGCCTCGTTGTTTCAACGAGAAATGCTTGGCACTCTGCGCGGTGATGTAGTTGCTGCTGTGCTGTACGGCTTCAATTGGTTTCAGATTTGGGGCGGAACAAGTTATTTCACATCATTCGAATTTGTACCGTTACGCCATTTGTGGTCGCTTGCAGTTGAAGAACAGTTTTATTTAGTTTGGCCACTTGTGATGTTGATCGTCACCAAACTCGGTAAACGCAAATTGCCAGGGGTTGGTCTTTTATTCTTTGGTCTTTCGGTCGCTGTGGCTATCTATATGGCTGTGACATATCGGTCGGGAACAATTTCGACAATTGACCAAACTCCACAACAGTTCATGTCGCTTTTTGGTCACTCTGTTTCGCGCATTGATTTTTTGTTTCTTGGCACGCTTTCGCGTTCGGGCGGTCTGCTGCTCGGTGCTGCTCTAGCAATTTGGTGGCGACCATGGTTGATTAAACGATCTCAAGCCGGCGCACAAGGAAGCATCTTTGACCTAATTGGGCTCGGCGGAATCATTGCAATCGTTGTAATGATGTTCAAATTTCACACCGTGATTGAAGGAACTGATGCTGGCACAGTTGGTTATGACTTCTTGTTTCGTGGCGGATTCTTCGCTGTAGATCTTGCCAGCGTTGCGGTCATCGCCGCTGCGGTTCATCCGTCGTCACAGTTCATTTCGCGCACTCTAGGCAACCCCGTGTTCGTGTGGCTCGGACGCCGTTCGTATGGCTTCTATTTATTTCATTGGCCAGTGTTTCAGTTCTATCGTCGTTTCGCGGGCAAAGGTTTAACAGCGTATGAGTTCGGTGCTTTAGTAATCATCGCTCTCGGGCTTACTGAACTGAGTTTTAGGTTTATCGAAACACCGGTGCGACACGGTGCAATTTCGCAATGGTGGCGAAATTTTAGAATGCCTGTCTATGGCATCGATGTCGCAAAGCGCCAGCGCACAATTCTGCTGTCGGCAATATTCGCATTATTGCCTGTGTTTGGTGTCGTCAGCCTGGCAACGGCCACCGTGCAACTTGACGAAATTGCTCAAAACCTGACAGACAATCAACAAAATGTTGTCAACTTGCTTAATTCAAGTACAACTGTGCCACAGATGGTTATTTCGGGCACAACAATTCTCGGGCAAACGCCAGTAGCCCCGGGGTCTCTTGACGGACAACCGATTGATGTTTTGGCAATTGGTGACTCGGTGATGCTTGGCGCCGCCAATGTACTGACCGAGCGTGGCGTCACCGTTGATGCACTAAAGAGTCGCCCATTTCGCCAGGCACTTGAGATCGCTAACTATATGAAATCAATAAATCGTCTCGGCTCGGTGGTGATCATTCACCTCGGTACGAATAACACGGTTGACGAATTAACTCTCAACGAAATTATGGTGCCGCTCAAAGATGTACCACTTGTGCTATTCGTCAATGTTCATGTGCCTGAAGAGGCTCGCCAGAATTCAAATAACCTACTGCTAAGCGCAATGCCAGCACGTTTTGAAAATGTCAAAGTGTTTGACTGGAACGCGGTGGCAAATGCCCACCCTGAGTATCTCTACGAAGATAAGACGCACATTCGTTTTGAAGGACAAAAGGTATATGCAGATTTAATGATGCAAGCAATTGGACGACCTTAACTTTTACCGTAGGCTTGAGCGCTATGACTACACCAGTTCGAATCACAGTTACAGGAGCCGCGGGACAAATCGGGTACGGAATTTTATTTCGTATCGCTTCTGGGCAGATGCTCGGGCCAGATACGCCGGTAATTTTGCAACTACTTGAAGTAACGCCAGCACTTGGGGCGCTCAACGGCGTGAAAATGGAACTTGATGATTGTGCCTATGCGCCTCTGGTCGATGTGATCACAACCGATGACGCCAACATTGCTTTTGGCGACGCAGATATTGCTTTATTGATTGGCGCAATGCCACGCAAAGACGGCATGGAGCGCGCAGATTTGTTGACAGCCAACGGCGGCATTTTCAAACCGCAAGGTATTGCAATTTCTAAAAACGCCAAAAAAAATGTCAAGGTATTGGTTGTCGGTAACCCAGCAAATACGAATTCTTTGATCGCGATGAGCAACGCTTCGGGCATTGATCCAAAACAATTCACGGCGATGACGCGATTAGATCACAACCGCGCGGTCGCCCAACTTGCACAACGCCTCGGCAAGCCAGTTACTTCGGTTAAAAAGATGACAATCTGGGGCAACCATTCGGCGTCGCAGTATCCAGATCTCTATAACTGTGAAGTTGATGGCAAAAATGCGGCGACTTTGGTTAATGACGAAGCGTGGATGCGCGATACTTTTATTCCGACTGTTGCTAAGCGCGGCGCAGCGATCATCAAGGCGCGTGGTTTGTCGTCGGCGGCTTCTGCCGGCACTGCGGCAATGGACCATGTTCGCAACTGGGTGCAGGGCACGCCAGCGGGTGATTGGGTCAGCATGAGCGTGCCTTCTGACGGCAGTTACGGTGTGCCAGCGGGTTTGATTTCGTCGTTTCCGTGCACATGTGCCAATGGCGAGTACAGCATCGTTCAGGGTTTGCCGATCAACGATTTCAGTCGCAAGATGATTGACGCTTCAGTTGCCGAATTAATTGACGAGCGCGACGCCGTGCGTAGCCTCGGATTAATTTAATAATTTCGCGAAGCGCTTAAATTTCGTTGTGAGTTAGAAGTTTGTGTTGGCGTTAACTGCGGTGAACACGACATCCAGGGCCAGAAATAACGGCTGAGAAGCAATCACTCGTTGATGATCGCCTTTGAAACGAATCTTGCCACTGATAAACGCTTCTTGAGCGTTGATCTTGCCAGTTGCCACACCAACGGCTGTTTGCCAGTCTTGAGTGAACGCAATATCTGAAACTGTTGCAGGGCCAGAGCCAAAGCGAATGACGCCGTCTCGTGATTCGAGATGATAAGTCACATCTCCGTGCGGAGTGCCGGTAACAATTTGCGTTACTGACACAGAGTTGTCGCGTGCCACAGCAGTGATTTCGTTATTTAATTTGATGCCTTCAGCAACCGCGTTGATCCACTCATTGCTGAGGTAATCAACGCGGGCTGACATTATTCGCCTGTCGAAAAGTTGCCGCTATTTAAGCAGCAACCAAACTGACTGACTTACGACGTGAGAACATGATCGCGATAACCAGAATCACAAGCGAAACACCGGCAATGCTCAAACGCATTGCGTCGTTGTCTTGATATTTGATAATCGCTGGCAATGTTAAAAGAGCAACCAAGTTCATTACTTTGATCAGCGGATTAAGTGCCGGACCAGCGGTGTCTTTGAATGGGTCACCAACGGTGTCACCAATGACAGCAGCTTTGTGTGCAGCGGAACCTTTGCCACCATGGTGTCCGTCTTCGATGTACTTCTTAGCGTTATCCCATGCGCCACCGGCATTGCTCAAGTAGTTGGCCATCAACTGACCAGTCAAAATAACACCAGCCAAGAACGCACCGAGCGCTGCATAGCCGATACCAAAACCAACAATTACTGGTGTCAGAACTGCGAGCAACGCAGGCGTTGTAAGTTCACGCAATGATGCTGCGGTGCAGATGTCAATAACTGGGCCGTAGTCAGGTTGCTTTGTGCCGGCCATAATTTTGCCGTCTGCAAATTGATTGCGAACTTCTTGTACAACTACGCCTGCTGTTCGACCAACTGCGCGAATCGCGAGTGCTGAGAACATAAACGCAATTGATCCACCAATTAGAAGACCAATAAATGTTTTTACATCTGAAACGTTGATCTGTGTTTCTACGGCTTTGAAAATATCGCTGCCCTGAAGATATTCACCAATCTTTCTTCCTGGATTGGTAAACGACCGGATGTTATCTTCTGTGTAAGTCAGGCCAAGTTCGCTGGCAATTGTTTCGATGTATGAAGCGAACAACGCAACCGCAGCAATAACTGCCGAGCCAATTGCAAAGCCCTTAGTTACTGCTTTCGTTGTGTTGCCAACTGCATCGAGGCTGACAAGAATCTTGCCAGTCTCACCGTGCAACTCGCCAGCCATTTCAGCGATGCCTGCCGCGTTATCAGAAACAGGGCCGAAAGTATCTTCAGAGACGATTACGCCGGTTGTTGCGAGCATTCCCATGCCGCAAAGTGCAACAAGGTAAAGCGAGAACTGAATGTTTCCGCCACCCATCCAGATTGTTGTGCCGAGCGCAATCGCGATGCACAAAATTGCGTATACGGATGACTCAAGACCAGATGCTGTTCCAGAAAGAACAACCGTCGCTGGGCCAGTCTCGGTGCTTTCAGCGATTTCTTTTACTGGGCCGTATTCGGTGCCAGTGAAATATTCAGTGAGACGACTCAAAACTTGAGCGAGAACTAATCCGACAAGTACAGCACCAAAAACGCGCCAACCCGTGTTAGAAAAACCAGACTTCTCGAGTTTGTCGTTGCCGACATAATAAGTTGCTAGCAAATACGTACCGATAACGGTGATGATGCCCGCAGTTAGAAAGCCGCGGTTGATTGGCTTCAATGCATTCGTCTCGCCGTCGCGTGCGCGAACCGCAAACACACCAGCGATAGATGCAATCACACCAATTGCGCGAGCTGCAAGTGGGAAGACCAAACCGAGTGCAGGGTTCAAACCAATTGAGTTAAACGCTGCAACACCAAGAATGATTGAGGCAACAAGTGTTACTTCGTAACTCTCAAACAAGTCAGCAGCCATGCCTGCACAGTCACCAACGTTGTCACCAACATTGTCGGCAATTGTTGCTGGGTTACGTGGGTCGTCTTCTGGGATTCCTGCTTCAACTTTTCCAACCAAGTCTGCGCCGACATCGGCTGCCTTTGTGAAAATTCCTCCACCGACTCGCAAGAACAACGCAAGCAGCGAACCACCGAATCCGAAACCGATCAACATTGCTGACGATGTGTTTTGAAACAGCGCGATGATTATTGTTGCGCCGAGCAAACCAAGACCAACTGTGAACATTCCGGCAACGCCACCAGTGCGAAACGCAATTTGCAACGCTTGCTTCATCGAGCCACGCTTGGCAGCAGCAGCAGTACGAACGTTGCCGCGTGTTGCGAGTGTCATACCGATGTAACCGGTTAATCCTGAAGCAACGCAACCGAGTACGAAAGCAATCGTGCGATACAGACCGGACTGCACAAATGTCAGCGCCGAATCGCCACCTGGCTTGTCGATTGCGACTGAAGTTAAAAATACAACTGCACCCACTGGCACAAGAATCATGCCGATCGTACGAAACTGCCGTTTCAAATATGCCCAAGCCCCAACTTGAATCGCCACCGCGATTTCTTTCATTTTGTCAGTTCCTTCATCTTCTTGAAGAACTTTGATCATCAAATACCAGCCGACCAACAGTGCTAAAACTGCTGAAGCTCCCGAGAGTCCAAGGATCAGCCATTCGCCACCTTTAAGTGTGAATTGTTGCCATCCGCCTTCGGTTGCAAAAAGTGCGCTCACGTGTATTTTCTCCGTTTTCTCATTGGGTTCGCCACCATGGCAACCCGTGTTATGTGTCTCGGAAAGTATAAAGAATTTACGGCTACTAATGCCAATGTAAGCCGGATTGTAAGTGGGTAAGTGCTTTTTTATTTAGTCCAAAACGGCAGTTATTTTGGGCCAGATGAGACACGGTTCACGGGGTTTTCGGGGCCAAGAATGTCTTGCGACCATTCGCCAACTACTAGCGTGATCTGAGACGATATGGCTCAAACACAGGAAACATTGCAAAAACCGGCCAATTCAAGACAGTCGCGAGCCCCAGTGACGGGCACGGCGCTTTCAGTTCGTAAGAAACGGTCGTTTTTGGCGGACCTTTATTCAACTGCAGTGGGCAAAAAATATGCGATGGCAATTTCTGGCATTGCGATGATGGGCTTTGTTTTATTCCACATGATTGGCAATTTGAAGATGTACCTTGGCGCCGTTGAACTCGATCACTACGCCGAATTCTTAAAGAAACTTCTCTATCCACTTGCGCCAGAAGGTTCTGTTCTGTGGATTTTGCGGGGCGGTCTCTTAGCGATGCTCGTATTGCACTTGCATGCAGCGTGGTCTTTGACTGTCTTGAACCATCAGGCCCGACCAGTTAAGTATCAATCAGCCCGCGATTATGAAGTTGCAAACTTTGCGAGTCGCACGATGCGCTACAGCGGCATGATCGTCGCAAGTTTTTTAATCTGGCATTTGTTGGATTTAACTTTTGGAGTTGTCAACTCAGTCGGCACCGAAGGCACATTTGTCAGGGGCGAAGTTTATGCCAATGTCGTGAGAAGTTTTGATCGTTGGCCAGTCGCCGCGTTTTATATTTTGGCGAACTTATTGCTCGGCATACATTTACGACATGGTGCGTGGAGCATCTTTCAATCGCTTGGCTGGAACAACCCGAGATTTAATTCTTGGCGTTGGGCGTTTGCAAATGTGTTTGCGCTAGTTGTGGTGATTGGCAACATTTCGTTTCCGATTGCGGTGCTTGCGGGCATCGTCAAGGTCTAAAGGAGTAACGGTTTCAAGATGAGCACGGTTTTAAACGCCAAGATTCCGAGTGGTGCGTTGCACGAAAAGTGGGATAACTACAAAGCCGACGCCAAACTTGTCAACCCGAATAACAAACGCAAGTTCAAAATAATTGTTGTTGGCACAGGTCTTGCCGGTGCATCGGCTGCTGCGACATTGGCAGAACTTGGTTATCAGGTTGATGCGTTTACATTTCATGATTCTGCGCGACGCGCGCACTCGATTGCCGCTCAAGGTGGAATCAATGCTGCGAAAAATTATCAGGGTGACGGCGACAGCATCAATCGTTTATTTGTTGACACAATCAAGGGCGGCGACTTTCGCAGTCGTGAAGGCAATGTACACCGCTTGGCACAAGTGTCCGTTGACATCATTGACCAGATGGTCGCTCAAGGCGTGCCATTTGCGCGCGAGTACGGCGGCACACTTGACAATCGCAGTTTTGGTGGCGCCCAAGTAAGTAGAACCTTTTATGCGCGTGGTCAAACTGGCCAGCAATTGTTGCTCGGCGCTTATCAGCAGTTGTCACGCCAAATCGGTTTGGGCGGAGTGCGTCTTTTCAATAGAACCGAACTTGTTGATGTTGTCGTCGTAGACGGACGCTGTTCTGGGATTGTGGTTCGCGATTTACTAACTGGCGAAATCACTTCGCATGCGGCACACGCCGTTGTCATGGCCACTGGCGGCTACGGCAATGTGTTTTATCTTTCAACAAACGCGATGAACTGCAATGTCACCGCTGCGTGGCGTGCGCATCGTCGTGGGGCGATGTTTGCTAACCCTTGTTACACACAAATTCACCCGACTTGTATTCCGCAAAGTGATGAGTCGCAATCAAAGTTGACTTTGATGAGCGAGTCGTTGCGCAACGACGGACGAATTTGGGTGCCGAAAAATGCCGATGATGCGCGTCCTGCAGACCAGATTCCCGAGAGCGAGCGAGACTATTACCTCGAGCGTTTGTATCCGAGTTACGGCAACTTGGCGCCACGCGATATTTCGTCACGCGCAGCCAAACGGCTCGTAGACAAAGGTCATGGTGTTGGGCCACTAAAGAATGGTGTGAATCTAGATTTCTCGGCGGCGATTGAACGCCTCGGGCTTGACGTTGTGCGCGAGCGCTACGGCAATTTATTTCAGATGTATGAGCGCATCGCCGGCGAAGACCCATACTCGACGCCGATGCGAATTTATCCAGCGACTCATTACACAATGGGCGGTCTGTGGGTTGACTACGAACTTGCCACGACGATTCCGGGACTATATGCCGCTGGTGAAGCAAACTTCTCAGACCACGGAGCGAATCGACTTGGTGCCAGCGCTCTAATGCAAGGTCTTTCCGATGGATATTTTGTATTGCCATACACAATTAGCAACGAACTTGCGCCGATGCTCAACAAACCGGTTCCGACGACTGATCATCCAGCCTTCGTGCAAGCCGAAACCGAAGCCCGCAATCGTTTTAACGGCTATCTAAATGTTGGCGGCACCCGGTCGCCCGACTGGTTTCATCGTGAACTCGGCAAGATAATTTGGGATTACTGCGGAATGGAGCGTACGCAACAGGGTCTTGAAAAAGCATTGTCAGAGTTGCCAGCTCTTTATAGCGAGTTCAAGAAAGACTTGCGAGTAACTGGCACGGGCGAAAACATCAATCAGACACTTGAAAAAGCAGGGCGAGTGGATGACTTCTTCCAACTCGGAATGTTGATGTGCCGTGACGCACTTGACCGCGAAGAAAGTTGCGGTGCGCACTTTCGCAGCGAATATCAAACAGCAGATGGCGAAGCGTTGCGCGACGACAAGAACTATTGTCATGTTTCGGCATACGACTGGACAGGCGACCCAATGGCGGCCGAACTCAACAAAGAAAAACTCGAATT
>CAMAWU010000058.1 GCA_945862025.1 Ferrithrix thermotolerans DSM 19514
TCGAGGCGGCCGGCTAAAGCAAGAGCGATAACGGTTTCGGGGCTGGTGACGAAACTCAGTGTGTTCGCCGAGCCATCATTTCGTTTTGGAAAGTTGCGATTAAAAGAATTAACGATCGTGTTTGGTTTGTCGGTAATTTCTTTTGAGCGCTCCCACTGTCCGATGCATGGACCGCAAGCGTTGGCAAGAACAGTCGCACCGATTGCTTCAAGGTCGGCAAGTAGTCCGTCACGTTCGATTGTCGCGCGAATTTGCTCTGAACCTGGCGTAATTAGTAAATCGGTTTTTGCTCTTAAGCCTTTCGAGGCAGCAAAACGCGCGACGCTTGCTGCGCGAGTGATGTCTTCGTATGAACTGTTGGTGCAACTGCCAATCAGTGCAGCCGAAATTTCGAGGGGCCAATTATTTTCTGCAGCCGACTTGGCAACACCACTGCCAACACGGTGGGCGAGATCTGGCGTGTGTGGACCATTAATTAGTGGCTTCAAAGATGACAAATCAATTTCAATCGTGTTGTCATAAAGTGCACCATCATCTGGGCGAAGATGTTCGGCGACTTTGTCGGCCTCAGCGGCAATTTCGCTGCGACCGGTGGCTCGCAAATAATCTGCCATCTGAGCGTCGTAACCAAAGACCGAACAAGTTGCACCGATCTCGGCGCCCATATTACAAATCGTCGCTTTGCCAGTCGCGGATATTGTGTCGGCCCCGTCGCCGAAATATTCAATCACGGCACCTGTGCCTCCTTCAACTGTCAAGACTCGCGCAACTTCTAAGATCACATCTTTAGGACTTGACCATCCAGAAAGAGAGCCAATGAGTTTTACGCCGATGACTTTTGGCCAGCGCACATTAAATGGGAAGCCAGTCATTACATCAACGGCATCGGCACCACCAACGCCGATCGCAACCATGCCGAGTCCGCCTGCGTTTGGTGTGTGGCTGTCGGTACCAATCATCATTCCGCCAGGAAACGCATAATGCTCGAGCACAACTTGGTGGATGATTCCGCTACCTGGTCCCCAAAACCCGACGCCATATTTCGCCGACACAGATCGGAGAAAGTCGTATACCTCTTTATTCGTGTCTATCGCGACACCCATGTCGATGCGTGCGCCGGCTTTGGCCAAAATCAAGTGATCGCAGTGCACCGTTGATGGCACTGCAGTTGTCGAAAGCCCAGCAGTCATGAATTGCAAAAGCGCCATCTGTGCAGTTGCGTCTTGCATTGCGACGCGGTCGGGGTTGAAATCGGCGTAACTGCGCGATCGTTCAAGTTCTTGTTTTGCTGGCTTGCATAAGTGATTGATCAGAATTTTTTCGGTCAATGTCAGCGGGCGATTTAAGCGCTTGCGTCCGAGCGCAACATTTTTAGCAAGCTTTGAATAGACAGTGGTGACGAGTTCAATTGGGGTTCCGGCGCTTGAAGTCATTTTTTATCCTTCTTCGTATGTGGTGTTAGTGTATACAAGTATAGTACAAGTTCGATTAATTCAATATCACCAAATCGCTAATTCGTTGCGTTCGCGAATTGAATCCCGCGAATTTTTTGCTGGGCGAGTTTTGCCAAGCGAAGCAGAACTGTCCACCGAATTTAAAGTCAGTCGTGTAACTGTGCGGCGAGCCTTAGAAGTTTTGCGAGACGAAGGCTTGGTGATTTCGCGTCAAGGTTTCGGTTGGGTTATGGCTAGCGACCAAGTGACACAAACTCTTGGGCGACTCGGAACGATCGAAGAGCAGATGATCGCCAACGGGATGAAGTCGGAACGACGAATTGTTGAGTTTGGTTTTGAAAAAGCGACACGCAAAGTTGCGAAAGTTTTAAACTGTGATCAAGTCTTGCGTGTAAAGCGAGTGAATACCGCAAACGGTGAACCGTTCGCAGTTGTCACGGTTTGGTGTCCGTTTGAACTCGGTCAACATTTGTCGCGCAAGGAAGTTGAGCAGTCCGCATTTTATGAATTACTTGAGATTCCGATTGGTGGAGCGACGCAGACTATCGGCGCTGACTCGGCGACTAAAACAGATGCCGGGCTGTTAGAAGTGCCGACTGGTTCACCAGTTCTGCATTGCGAGCGAATCACTCGTGACATCGCGGGTAACGCAGTTTTATTATCGCATCATGTATTTGCTGCTCACCGTACAAATTTTGTAGTTGATTTACCGACTGCTGGTCGTTCGCTCGCGCCAACTGGTATGCGGCTAGTTGATTAGCGCGATTGACTAGCGCTCGTGACTAGCGCGATTTACCACTTGTCCCAGTGTAAAACTTTTTCAAGTGGCAAGCGTTTTGCTGGTTTGAAATCGGTGCCAATTGTGTAAGCGATTGGGAAGAGTCCGCCTTGCGTAATTTTGTCGTGCGGAATGCCCAGAATTTCTGCCGCTTTCTTTTCGCCTTCGAGTATCAAGTGAATCGTCGTCCACGCTGAGCCCATGCCGCGACTACGTAAAGCCAACATAAAGCTCCAGACTGCAGGCAACAGCGAACCCCATCCGCCTGCACCCATGCCGACTTCAATGTTTTCAAGGCGGCCTTCAATGCACGGGATCATCATCATTGGTGCGCGATACATTTCTTCGGCCAAATACATCGCAGAGTCTCGAACTTTTGGCATTTGATCGATCCGCATGTCACCTTCAGCAAATTTTCGCCCAGGCATACCGGCATAAATCATGAAATTTGCTTTGTAAATATCGGCAAGTGCTTTGCGCTTGGCTGCATCTTCGACGACAATCCAGTGCCAACCTTGCGAGTTGCCACCAGTTGGTGCTTGTAATGCGAGGTTGAGACATTCTTGAACGATTTCACGCTCAATCGGGCGGTCAAAGTCAAGGCGCTTGCGCACACTACGAGTGGTTGATAGAACTTCGTCGATAGTCAGGTCAAGTTTCATGACTTCAAGTCTGCCATGTCACATTGCAGATGCGAGACTTGAAGAACACCAACCAAATTAGATTTAGTGAGGGAAAAATGTCATCTGCGAACGACACCAAGAGTTACAACGACCGTGTACTAGTGACGATTAATGACGGAATTGCTGATGTCAGGCTTGATCGTGCAGATAAGCGCAACGCTCTTGATCCAGCGATGTTCGACGCGATTTCGCGGGCCGGCAAAGATCTTGTGACGAACAAAGATATTCGAGCAGTTGTTCTTTCTGGCAATGGCACTTCTTTTTGTGCAGGACTTGATTTTGGCAGCTTTCAAGTCATGGCTGATTCAGGCTCTGCCAACAAAAATGGCAAACCAAAAAATGATTCTCAAAAAGAAAACGCCGGAGCAATGTCTCCTGGGGCGATCACGCACTTAGCGCAACAGATTTGTTGGGTGTGGCAAGAAGTTCCGGTGCCAGTTATTGCGGCGATTCAAGGCCATGCACTCGGCGGCGGAATGCAGTTGGCACTTGGCGCAGATATTCGTGTCGCGCACCCCGAGACGCAATTTGCGATGCGCGAAGTTCATTGGGGGCTGATCCCTGATATGACTGGCACTTTGATGTTGTCGCGACTCGTACGCGACGATGTTGCAAAAGATTTGGTTTTTAGCGCGCGGATAATTTCTGGCGCGCAAGCGCATGCGTTTGGGGTTGTGACTCGGCTCTCAGAAAGCCCGCTAGAAGTAGCGATGCAGATTGCACGCGAGATTGCCGAGCGCAGTCCTGACGCCGTGCGTGGGGCTAAAGCGCTGATCAATCGACTCTCTAATGCTGGCGCGGCTGAACATTTTGCCGAAGAGCGCAGGATTATCCAGTCTCTGATTGGCAAGCCGAATCAGGTTGAAGCCGTGATGTCAAACTTTGAAAAAAGGTCGGCAAATTTTGTACCCCCGTCTGTCTAGACTTTAATACTCGAGCCAACGTCGTCTCGTTTAACTAGCCAATTGGTGGCTTGTTTATTGAAAGCATCCAGGGACGACAACTTTGCAAGATTTACCACAAGCGATTGGTCTTTACGACCCAAGATTTGAGCACGACTCGTGTGGTGTCTCATTCGTCGTAGACATGCATGGTCGTGCGAGTCACGAGATTGTTGCTACAGGTCTTGGCGCGTTGTGCAGCATGGAGCATCGTGGCGCGACTGGTGCTGAAACACAAACTGGTGATGGCGCAGGAATCTTGTTGCAGATTCCGCATAAGTTTTTAGATGCAGAAACGCAATTTGATTTACCAAGCGTCGGAAGTTACGGCGTTGGAATGGCTTTTTTGCCAAGTGACGATGGACTAGCGAATAAGGCCCGTCAAAGTATTGAATCAATTGTTGCTCAACAGAATTTGCAAACTCTCGGTTGGCGAAATGTTCCGGTAAATCCTTCATGCTTGGGTGCGAGCGCACATCGTGTGATGCCAGCGTTTATGCAATTTTTTGTTTGTGATCCGAGTGGGTCGAAATTGATAGATCTGGATCGAAAGTTATTTATTTTGCGCAAGCGAATTGAGCACGAACTGCCGGACGAACAAAAGACGTACTTTCCGTCGCTTTCGTCGCGCACGCTGATCTATAAAGGCATGTTGACAACTCCAGAGTTGCAGATATTTTTCGAAGATTTGAGTGACGAGCGAATTGAGTCGGCTCTAGTGCTGGTGCATAGCCGGTTTTCGACAAATACATTCCCGTCATGGCCACTTGCTCACCCGTATCGATACATTGCGCACAACGGCGAAATTAATACCGTGCAGGGAAACCGAAACTGGATGCGAACGCGAGAGTCGCTGTTGGCGACCGAACTTATCCCAGATTTAGAAAAAGCATTTCCGATTTGCACGGTCGGTGGCTCTGACTCGGCAAGTTTCGATGAAGTTCTTGAATTGTTGCACTTGTCGGGCCGAAGTTTGCCACACGCAATGCTGATGATGATTCCTGAAGCGTGGGAGAACTCAAAAACAATGTCAGAAACTAAGCGCGCGTTTTATCGCTATCACGGCTCATTGATTGAGCCTTGGGACGGTCCCGCCAGCGTTGCATTTACTGATGGAACTATCATCGGCGCGGTTCTAGATCGAAACGGCTTGCGTCCAAGTCGATATTGGGTGACCGAAGATGACCTTGTGATCATGGCAAGCGAAGTGGGCGTTGTGAATATTGACCCAGCACTAGTCAAGATCAAAGGAAGATTACAGCCAGGGAAAATGTTGTTGGTAGACACGGCGCAAGGGCGAATAATTGGCGATGAAGAGATTAAAGAGTCTCTGGCAGCACAGGCACCATATGCGCAATGGCTCGCAGATGGCCAAGTTGAACTGAAAAATCTTGTTGATCGAGAGCATGTCGTTTTTAGTCACGACAGCGTGTTGCGCCGTCAACAAGTTTTTGGATATTCGCATGAAGAATTAAAACTAATTATTGCTCCAACTGCGTTGACTGGCACTGAGCCAATCGGGTCAATGGGAACAGATACACCGATCGCAGTTCTGTCGACTCGACCGCGATTGTTGTTTGATTATTTTTCACAGTTGTTTGCTCAGGTGACGAACCCGCCATTGGATGCAATTCGCGAAGAGATCGTTACATCAGTTGGGTCAACTTGTGGACCCGAAAGCAATTTATTGCTTGCGACTGGCGAGAACTGCAAACAACTCGTGTTGCCTTTCCCGATTATCGATAATGACGAATTAGCAAAAATTATTCACATCAATGATGATGATTCGTTTAATCAGCTCAAATCTAAAGTAATTAGTGGCTTGTATCGAGTTGCGAACGGTGCGCAAGCAATGCGTGATGCCCTTGACGAGATTCGCCGAAATGTTGTTCAGGCAATCAATGATGGCGCACGGATAATCGTCTTATCTGATCGCAATAGTGATGAAGTATTCGCACCGATTCCGTCGCTGTTGTTGACGAGTGCCGTTCATCACCATTTGATTCGTGAAAAACAACGAACGAAAGTTGGTTTGATAGTCGAATGTGGAGATGCACGCGAAGTTCACCACATGGCGCTGCTGATTGGTTATGGCGCAGGAGCGGTTAATCCGTATTTGGCATTTGAGTCGATTGAAGACATGGTTGTTGCGGACGACTCAACAGGCATGTTTGATCTCGGCACGATTACAGCAAAAACGGCAGTAAAGAATTACATCAAGGCATCGGGCAAAGGTGTATTAAAAGTTATGTCAAAGATGGGTGTTTCAACTGTGGCTTCGTACACGGGTGCACAAATTTTTGAAGCGATCGGTTTATCAACAGAAGTAGTCGACGAATTTTTCACTGGCACAGTTTCGCGCCTTGGAGGAATCTCGCTAGATGAGATCGCGCGCGAAGTTTCTGCTCGCCATTCAGTGGCACACCCGACGAGACCAGATCAAAGACGTCACCGACAACTTGAACTCGGCGGAGAGTATCAATGGCGCCGCGAGGGTGAACATCATCTATTTAATCCTGACACTGTTTATCGTCTGCAACATGCGACACGAACAGGTCGCTATGACATTTTCAAGCAGTACACAAAATCAGTTGATGATCAATCTCGTGTTCTTGCAACACTGCGCGGGCTATTCGAGTTTGCTCAGGCAAAGAATTCGATTTCAATTGATGAAGTTGAGCCGGTAAGTGAAATAGTCAAACGCTTTTCAACTGGGGCAATGAGTTACGGATCAATTTCGGCGGAAGCACACGAGACATTAGCAATTGCAATGAATCGCATTGGTGCCAAGAGCAACACCGGCGAAGGTGGAGAAGATGCCGAAAGATATCTACCGATGCCCAATGGTGATTCAAAGCGATCGGCGATTAAACAAGTTGCGTCGGCACGCTTCGGGGTGACGAGTGAATATCTTGTTAATGCAGACGACTTACAAATCAAAATGGCGCAAGGCGCCAAGCCTGGAGAAGGCGGTCAACTACCAGCGCACAAGGTTTATCCATGGATAGCCAAGACACGATATTCAACTGCAGGAGTTGGGCTGATTAGCCCTCCGCCGCATCACGATATTTATTCAATTGAAGATCTCAAACAATTGATTCATGATCTCAAGAACTCAAACCCTGTTGCAAGAATTCACGTGAAACTTGTGGCTGAAGTCGGAGTAGGCACTGTTGCTGCTGGGGTAGCGAAAGCTAAAGCAGATGTGGTTCTGATTTCTGGCCACGACGGAGGAACGGGTGCATCACCTCTGACTTCGTTGAAGCACGCCGGCGCACCATGGGAACTCGGTCTTGCTGAAACTCAGCAGACATTGATGCTTAATGGCCTACGCGACCGGATTGTCGTGCAGACCGATGGGCAAATGAAAACTGGACGCGATGTGATAATCGCTGCCTTGCTGGGTGCTGAAGAGTTTGGTTTTGCGACTGCGCCGCTAGTTGTCAGTGGTTGTGTGATGATGCGGGTTTGTCATCTCGACACTTGTCCAGTTGGGATAGCCACCCAGAACCCAGAGTTGCGCGCAAAGTTTTCAGGTAAGCCAGAATTCGTGACGAATTTTTTCGAATTTATTGCCACGGAAGTGCGAGAGTATTTAGCGCAACTCGGTTTCCGCAGCTTGCAAGAAGCAGTTGGTCGTGTTGAGATGCTGAATTCAAAACATGCTGTTGATCACTGGAAGGCGCGTGGATTAGATATTTCATCTATCTTGGCTATTCCACAAAATCCTTATAATCAAACGCCGTATCACTCGACACCGCAGGACCACGGTCTCGTTGATGCTCTTGACAATGAATTGATTGCAAAATGTGACAGTGCCTTAAAAACTGCTCAGCCAATTGCGCTTGAGTATTCGATTAACAATACGAATCGCACGGTCGGCACGATGCTCGGCTACGAAGTTACAAAACGATTTGGCGCAATCGGTTTGCCAGACGCGACAATCAAACTTCATTTCAAAGGTTCTGCTGGTCAAAGTTTTGGTGCATTTATCCCGAATGGGATCGAATTGCATCTAGAAGGAGACTCGAATGACTACTTGGGCAAAGGTTTATCGGGTGGGCGAATAATTGTGCACCCTGATAAACAGGCGAGGTTTGTCGCTCACGAAAATGTAATCGCAGGCAATGTGATTGGTTACGGCGCAACTAGTGGCGAATTATTTATCTCGGGCATTGTTGGTGAGCGATTTTGTGTCCGCAACTCAGGGGCAACTGCAGTTGTTGAAGGCGTTGGCGATCACGGATGCGAATACATGACTGGTGGGCGAGTGGTGGTACTCGGCGCGACTGGACGAAATTTTGCTGCAGGAATGTCCGGGGGAATCGCCTATGTGTATGACGATGTAGATGACACGAACGCTAATTTTGAATCCCGTGTCAACACTGAACTTGTTGATTTAGTCGCTCTTGAGAGCAATGATTTGCTTTGGCTTGAGCAAATAATTAGTCGGCATGTCGCGTTGACAAACTCTGCGCGAGCTCAAGAGGTGCTCGCAGACTGGAAAGTCACACAGACAAAAATTCGCAAAGTACTGCCACGCGATTATGCGCGAGTCATTGCAGAAATTGAAAAACAAAATCTGACTGAGAATGCAAAGAAAGTTGTTGTAACTGCTCATGGGTGAACCAACAGGATTTTTAAAGTGGGATCGCGTGACACCTAAGCGCAGAAAGATAGAAGTTCGAATTCAAGACTGGAATGAGGTCTACGAAAGGTTCCCGGGCGAAGATTTAAAGCACCAGGCAGGTCGGTGTATGGATTGTGGAATACCTTTCTGCAATAACGGCTGTCCGCTAGGTAATTTAATCCCAGACTGGAACGATCTTGTCTATCGCGGTCATTGGAAAGATGCTGTTGAAAGATTGCATGCGACAAATAATTTTCCAGAATTTACGGGTCGGTTGTGTCCAGCCCCGTGTGAGTCGGCTTGCGTGCTGGGTATTAACTCTGATGCAGTGACAATCAAGCAAGTTGAAGTTGAAATAATTGATCGGGCGTGGAGCGAAGGGTGGGTTGCTCCGCAAGTTCCGACAAAAAAGACAGGCAAGCGGGTCGTCGTGATTGGATCTGGGCCGGCGGGTCTTGCTTGTGCTCAGCAACTTACTCGCGTGGGTCACGATGTCGTTGTACTTGAACGAGCCGATCGAATTGGTGGATTATTGAGATACGGCATCCCAGAATTCAAAATGGAAAAACGACATATTGATCGGCGCCTTGATCAGATGCGAAGTGAAGGAACCGTCTTTCGAACGAATGCAATAGTTGGCGAGAACGTAGATATTGATGTTCTCGTCGCATCAAACGATGCAGTTGTGTTGGCATGCGGTGCGACTGCAGCTCGTGACTTGCCTGTTGACGGTCGGCAGTTAAATGGAATCCACCAAGCAATGGAGTTTTTGCCGCCAGCGAATAAAGTTCAACAGGGCGATCTCAAAACTTCGCCAATTTCGGCGCATGGCAAACATGTTGTAATCATTGGTGGTGGCGATACCGGAGCAGATTGTTTAGGAACTGCACATCGGCAAGGGGCACTATCGGTGACTCAACTTGAGATTTTGCCACAGCCACCCGAAGCACGCGCGCAAACAAATCCGTGGCCTCAGTGGAGTTTTATCTACCGAACATCGTCTGCTCACGAAGAAGGTGGTGAGCGATTGTTCTCAGTAACCACTGACCGATTTCTCGGTGACGAGAAAAACAATGTACGAGCCTTAGTGATCTGCGAAGTTAAATCTGAGTCGGGTTCATTCGTTAAAGTTGACGGCACAGAGCGCGAGTTGCCTGCCGAACTGGTTTTATTGGCCCTTGGTTTTGTTGGTCCAGAAAAATCTTCGTGGATTGATCAACTTGGATTGCGAACCGACTCGCGAGGAAATATTTCTCGCAACGACGAATACATGTCCAACTTAAAAGGAATCTTTGTTGCTGGCGATATGGGTCGTGGGCAGAGTCTGATTGTTTGGGCAATTGCTGAAGGGCGAGCAACCGCATCTGCAGTTGATCACT
>CAMAWU010000059.1 GCA_945862025.1 Ferrithrix thermotolerans DSM 19514
GGCGCCGCTCAAGCGCAAGATACCTCGACAGGTCAAGCAATAGATCTTGCACCTGTTGATGTTGTCGAAGTCAATGGATTGATAGATGAAATAGTGGTGCACGACATTGAACAAGCAATTGACCGCGCCGAAAACTCAACTTCGCAAGCGATTATTTTTCAGGTCAATTCACAGGGTGGTGTTGTCTCTTCGGCTCGACTGACACAGCTATTTAATCGCATTATTAATTCGAAGATTCCAATAGGTGTTTGGGTTGGGCCAACTACAGCCCGTGCATACGGTGCCGCAGCACAGCTGTTGGCAGTTGCCGATGTTTCGGCGATGGCCGATGGCACGCGCATCGGCAGAACTGGAAAATTACTTTCAACATCTGCTGGCCAAGTAAGTTTCGGCGATGCCTCGACAAAGTTGCGAACCTCAACATTAAATTCACAGGAGGCTAAAAAACTCGGTGCGCTGAAACTCACCACAACCGACGAGGGCGTTCCAGTGTTGCGCAATATGTTGCTCGCCCTGGATGGTCTAACAATTAAAGGCAAAACCTTAGACACAGTTGTCGAAGTCAAAGATGAAAACGGACAACTGGTTAGAGATGCAGCAACTACACGATTCTTTAAATTAGGGCTGTTAGAGCGCTTGTTGCACACGGCGGCAAGTCCGCCTGTTACGTATTTATTTTTTATCATTGGGCTTGCGTTGTTAATCTTCGAATTTTTTACAGCAGGCATCGGCATTGCCGGGGTAGTCGGTGCAATTTGTGTCGTGCTCGGTAGCCACGGTCTGGCAACGTTGCCACTGCGTGGCTCGAGCCTCGTGTTGTTGTTAATCGCAATGCTGATACTGGCCATTGATGTGCAGGTTGGTATACCGAGATTTTTTACGGGCTTAGGTCTGACGCTATTTACAATTGCCAGTTTGACATTATTTAGACCGAGCGACGGTGGAGACGTGAGACTTTCGTGGCTGACACTTGCTTCTGGAATTGCAGCAATTTCACTTGCCTTTGTTGTCGGTATGCCTTCAATGGTGCGAACAAGGTTTGCTACACCGACAATCGGGCGTGAGTGGATGATCGGAAGCACTGGTATCGCAGTCGGTGAAATTAACCCACTCGGCGTTGTGAGAATTCACAATGCAAACTGGCGTGCACGAACAAATCGTTCAACACCAATTGATGACGGTCAAGAATTAAGAGTTGCCGCAATTGACGGCGTGACCCTTGAAGTTGAACCGCTTGAAGGTGCTGCTCGCGACTATCGCGAAATGCGCAAGCCTAAATAATTTTTTGCGCGAGTTAATTAGCTAGCTAACTAACTAATGATCTAGCCTGGCGCCACCGACACGCAAATCCCCGGATCGTTTCGTAACTCCACGGCTATCCAAGGCTTCAAGTAATGGCACTGCATATTTACGAGTAATACCAAGTTGCTCACGAAACTGAGAAACAGTAAACCCATTTGGATTGGTTATCAAAATTTCGACGACATTTAATCGCGCCGTTTCTAAAGCCGAAATATGAAACGCAACCCCGTCAACTTCAACCAATACACCACGCTGAACAAGTTGGCGAACAGTATTGCGGTCGAGTGATTTAGCGTCAGGTGGTGTCAACCCAGCGTGAGCAAATAACGCAACATATGGATGATCAACGATTGAACTAGCGCCTTTTATGCGTGCTCGACCCATTTCAACAACGACATTTGGCAGTGTTGTGACAACTGACTGTTCATAATTTTTCAGTCGGGTGATCTCGATGCCATCAGGTTGCTTAGTTAAGCGTGTTGCTAAATCTTTTCTCACTGCATCGTGTAACTCACCCGAAGTTAACCACTCACCCACTACTGGTGGACGAACTTCTCCGGTCAACAGTTCAAAATCACCGACCGTAATCCACTTATGTTCGGCAATTAATCGATCTGTGGAGTGATCGGGTTTTGCACGTGAGACTCGCAGCACAGGATGAATGTCAAGTACTTCGCCACCACCAATGGTTTCTTGGCGACCAGATTCGCGAAGAATGTATCGGTCGCCTGGCAAAATTGCGAGAGATGAATTAATAGCAATCCGCACATAGCCGTTGTGGTCAGCACTTAATTCGCGGGTGCCAATCAGCCTGATCTTGGCAGAGAATTCTCCTGAGCCGATATACACCGAGTAACTTCCGCGTCGAGTGACACGATGTTTGAGATTCGGAACAATTTTTAAAGATGCATCAAACATTGAAGTTGGTTTCCAGTGTTTTGAATTCACAAGCGCATCACCGCGATTAATTTCTTTATGTGAGATGCCAACAAGGTTCAACGCACAACGATGCCCGTCATCAAGTGTCGTAACAGCTTTTTCGTGCTGTTGAATTTCGCGAATTCTAACTTTTTGTTGTGTTCGCACAACAACAAGTTCATCGCCGACTTCTAGTGAGCCATCTATCAACGTTCCAGTGACAACTGAGCCCGCACCCTTTGCTGTGAACGAACGGTCAATCCACAGTCGAGGTCGTTGCTTTACGGCTGAATTATTTTTTAGTGAATCACTTGCAACAAGATCATCTAACGCTGTTCGAAACTTGTCCAGCCCAATTTGTGTCGTAACTGAAGTTGAAATAATTTCAGCATTCTCCAAAAACGAACCACTCACGAACTTCGCTATTTCATCGCGGCGACTACTTTCTAAAACATCATCGATCAAATCAACTTTTGTTAAAGCGATCACCCCCAAGTTGACACCAAGAAGTTTCAAGATCTGAAAATGCTCCTCAGTCTGTGGCATCCAACCTTCTTTGGCGTCGACGACTAAGACACATCCATCAATTGCCCCAACTCCAGCCAACATGTTGCGTAAAAAACGAATGTGACCTGGCACATCAATAAAACTTGCGACAGCACCTGACGGCAGCACAGTGTGCGCAAATCCAAGATCGATCGTCATGCCACGGCGCTTTTCTTCTTCCCATCTATCAGGATCAATGCCAGTTATCGCACGCACCAGCGAAGATTTACCGTGGTCAACATGACCCGCAGTCGCAATTACTGTCATCGCATTTAGCCAGAAATATCGCGCAACGCATCAACCAATAAATGATCGTCTTGTTTGCGCACGGTTCGTAGATCAAAATATGTTTTTGCATCTTTTACTCGAGCGATAATTGGCACTTGATGACCGCGCAATTTTTTGAGGTGATCACCAGCGATTACAACACCCACCGAGGCAATAGTTGCCCCTGGTGCTGACCCCGCCCCAGGAATTGATTCAAGTTCACAGACTTCGCCAACACCAGACTCGGTGATAATACTTTCGGCACGCGTTTTTAAATCAAAGACAGATGTAGTTGCCATTTTCCAAAAAGCAATCTCAGACGTCGCGGTTCGACGCAGATATGCAAGTGCTAAAGATTGCAGCGAAAGCATCGTCAATGAACCTGGCCTTAAAGCTCGCGCCAGCGGATGTTGTGCGCACGCATCCACAAGATCTGCGCGACCGGCAATGATTCCAGATTGTGGTCCACCAAATAGTTTGTCGCCACTGAACATCACCAGCGCAGCGCCGTCACTCAGTGTTTGTCGCGCTGCCGGTTCGTTGGCTAACCAAGACGGTGCTCGGCCATCAAGCCATGGGCAAGTGTTATCGATTAACCCGGAGCCAATGTCGGCAACAACGGGCACTGACAAAGTTGCTAATTCGCGCATCGGAGTATCTTCAACAAAACCCGACACGCGATAATTCGATGGATGAACTTTGAGGACTAGCGCAATATCATTGCCGCGCTTTTCAATTGCTTTTTTATAATCACGCAGACGAGTGCGATTAGTTGTGCCGACATCAACTAGTCGCGCCCCAGATTGCTCTGTTACTTCAGGGATGCGAAAGTTTCCACCAATTTCAACACTCTCACCCCGCGAAACAGCAACATCTCGAGAATTCGCGAGCGCTGCGACGACCAAAAGAACTGCTGCAGCATTGTTGTTGACAACGATCGCCGACTCGGCGCCACAAAGAAGAGCGAGCAATTTTCCGACTGTGTCTTGGCGTGAACCGCGTTCGCCCGTCAACATATTTAATTCAAGATTTGATGCACGATCAGATGTGTGTATCTCGATCGGCGCACGACCAAGGTTTGTGTGCAACAAAACTCCAGTTGCATTAATGACATCACGCAATAAAGTTTGAGAAAACTCGGTTGCCAATTGATCAGCCTGTTGCTGCACATTTGATACCGAATTTTCAGCGATCGCGCGTCGCGCACAATCAACAAGAATTGCATGTGGCAGAGAATGGCGAATCGCCAGCTCTCGTGCGAGTGCATCCACCGACGGTGGGCGCCCCGCGGTGTCGACCGACACGCGATTCATTGCTTTGAACCTATCGGCGAACAGCCACTGAAAAATCACAGCATAAAGACATCATCAAATTTCGCGATGATGATTGAAGCTTTGATAATGCGTATTCTCGTTGATGTGACAAGTTCAGATGCAAGTGCGAAAAATACTTCAGACGATAAAACTGCGCTTCGCCCAGCAGCCACCGTGATGCTGGTCCGCGATATTGAAAATGGAGAATTTGAAGTTTTCATGTTGCAACGCACTCTGAACGCCGCTTTTGCTGGCGGAATGTATGTGTTTCCTGGTGGACGAGTTGACGAACTAGATGGAATCGAAGAACTAGAACAGCTTTGTGATGGTCTTGACGACAAGCATGCAAGCGGACTGCTACAGATTCCGAGTGGTGGACTGGCTTACTGGGTGGCAGCGATTCGCGAATGTTTCGAAGAAGCCGGTGTGTTGTTGGCGCGCAGTACTAAAACGAATCAAATTATTGCATTTGATCAACCTGCGATCGTTAATCGCTTCAACGAAACGCGACTTAAAATTCATGACTTTTCGCTGAGCATGGTCGAGTTATGTCGTAGCGAAAATTTAAGTTTGGTAACTGATTCAATTCACTACGTAAGTCACTGGATAACACCAGTCGGCGAGGCGCGCAGATTCGACACACGATTCTTTGTGGCGCGAGCACCAGAGTCTCAAGAACCGTTACATGACTCGCAAGAAACAATTGCCAGCCTGTGGGTACGACCTCAAGATGCACTCGACAAACTCGCAAGAGGAGACCTAGCAATGTTTCCACCAACTTCAGAAAACTTAAAGTTTCTCGCAAACTTTAAAACAACCGATGAAGTCTTAGCGGCCGCAAAAAAAGTTTCAAACCCAGTGGCGATATTGCCCCGCTTGCGCACAAACAGCGACGGCAAAGTAATCGGCGTGTTAATGCCCGGCGACCCCGGATACTAAAAAGTTTCTTAATTATTTTTTCGCGTGGCCACAGCAATAAATTTTTGTGATCTTCTGTTGTAATATGGCTCTGGGAATAATCTCTTTAAAACCAAATTGAAGTGAATAAATCCAGCTTTTTGAAACTGAACAAGAGTTTCATAGGACTCCTGATTACCCGATTCACGGCGCCTCTGAGCTACTTCATAGATGTCATCTGCAACAAGAGTTCCGCCAACTTCTAAAAGTCGCAAGGCATTGGCAATATCGACACTCACGACTGGGTAGGTGTGATCTCCATCAACCCAAATCAAGTCATACTTTTCACTTTCTTGGAACGTAAGTGCAAGAGAATTAAGTTCACGAAATTCAATATTTGAAAAACTACTTAACCTGGCATCTCGCTCTTCGAGATCAGTTTTTGAAACTGCCCAATCATTCGTCGTTACTAAATCTGATGTAGCGTTCCAAAATCTGTTATCCAGACGAGAAAGATCAATAGTATGAACCTTTGCATCGGGGAAAATAGTCGCAAGAAAGACTGAAAATTCTCCCGTAGCAGTTCCAATTTCAAGAATTTTTTTTGGCTTATCTCGTTTTGAAATCCCAAACAATAACTCATAGTGTTCAGATCTATGAGAGAAAATATCTAAATCTTTTCCTAAAAGGTTCTCGACACCTTTTCGAGATTCTCTCCAGTCAAGACCCAAGACTCTGAACCTCTCTGACTGCTCTGCTTCGGTTTCACTTTGGGAAAACTTTGAGATTCTCCAGCGACGAAACGACTTAATGATTGGTTGAGTCTTTGCATAGATTGGTCGCCAAATTCGACGGCGTATGGCGATTAAATTCACGTTTTCAGTATAACCTTTGCGGGTTTTTCGCCGAGTGCGAGCGCAACAGTTTCAAGCATTCGAGCCGAACAACCAGCCATCTCATTGACCGGCACAGTTTGCGCAATAATTTTTTTGGCAATTTCGCGAAAAGCATCAGCAGCAAATCCTGATCCAGAAATCGCAACTGGCTCACCGTTGTCGCTTCCAAAAGCGACAGCGTTCTCAATCGGAATTTGACCTAACAAGTCTGAACCTATTTCAGTAGCCAAATTTTGTCCGCCACCCGAGCCAAACAGTGGATAACTCGTTCCGTGTTCGCACGTGAACGCGCTCATGTTTTCGATCACGCCAGCGATTCGCAAAAAACTTCTTCGTGCCATATCGGCGGCACGAATCGCAACTTTCTGCGCCGACACGGCAGGCGTTGTGACAATGATCAAATCGGCTCGAGGCAGCATTCGAGCCAAGCCCATTTGCACATCACCGGTACCTGGTGGCATATCAATCAACAAATAATCCAAATCGCCCCAATGCACATCTTTCAAAAACTGTTCAACTGCTTTTGTCAGCATCAATCCACGCCACATCAACGCAGTACTTTCATCTTCGACGAGCATGCCAGTACTGACAACTTTTAGTAAACCCTTGCCAATAATTCGCTCATTAGGAATCATTTTTGGTTTGTCGCTGCCATCAAATAGTTTCGCCTCGAGACGATCAGACATATTTAGCATTCGCGGCACCGAAAATCCCCAGATGTCTGCATCTAAAACACCGACGGTGTGTCCTTGATTTGCAAGTGCGGCAGCAAGATTGACCGTTACCGAACTTTTTCCAACTCCACCTTTGCCACTTGCGATCGCCAAAATTCTTGTGTTGAGCGGTATCTGCGTCGCCGGAGCATTTTCTTTGGCGTTCCATCTGGCGCGAGTCATAACCGCAGTGCGCTCTTCAGAATCCATTTCGCCCCACTCGATTTTTACTTTCGTTACGCCAGGGTGAGTCGTGACTCGCGATTCAACATCATTTTTTATTTGCACGCGTAATGGGCAGCCTTTAATTGTCAATTTCACGCCGATCGTGACGAGACCTTCATCAGAAACTGTTACACCGGTAGCCATGCCTAGATCAACGATGTTGTCGCCAAGTTCTGGGTCAATAACCGCGCGCAACAGATTGGTCACTTCTGCGGGGGTCGGGGGCGGCACTCGTCGGCCAGTCATGCCTATAAAACTACCTGCCTGGGTAATAGATGGGTTCGTTACACAACTTGACGGCCTTCAATTCTTCAATTCTTTAATCGTGCAGGTATTGCATAGTAAGCGGTAGTCTTCTATCACATTCGAAAAACCTAAACGGAGACAGTTAAATGATCACTCTTACAGACAAAGCAGCAGTCAAAGTTAAGCAACTCCTTGAATCCGAGAATGCAACAGAGCTCGCATTGCGTGTTGCAGTTCGTCCTGGTGGATGTTCGGGTTACTCATACGAAATGTTTTTCGACGGCGAATTTGCCGCTGATGATCTTGTTCAAACATTCGGAGATGTAAAAGTTGTTGTTGACCCAGCGTCGTTGCAACTTCTTGAAGGTGCAAATCTTGACTACAACGATGGATTACAAGATGCAGGTTTCAAAATCACGAACCCAAATGCCTCACGCAGTTGCGGATGCGGTCAAAGCTTTAGCTGACACCAACTGACGCAAGAGCGTCAGAAAATTCCGAAGCATCAAAAACCGCGTCAAGTCTTTTGACGATTTTGCCATTCTTGTCAGTAATAAACAGCACTGGCTCAAAACTTAAACTCAATGCTTGAACTGCTGGCGCAATAACTGTTGCCGCCTCGTCTGCATAAATCTCGGCGTGAATAAACACAGCGCTACCAACAATGCGCGATGCGACATCAATTAATCCGCTAAGCGCAGGAGCGCACGTACCCGTCGAACAATGCGCTGGTGTGCCAACAAGATATGCAACGGGCACACCGAGTTTCAATGCCTCGTTCAGAGTGAGCTTGTGAAACGGACACGGCTCTGGTTGTCGTGTGCAAATCGGTTCAACCTGGCGATGATCCCCGAAAGTTGGTGTATCGAAACCTGGCAACAGATCACCAACACCAGGAACCAAAACTAAAGCGCGCTCCAAAACGCTGAACGCTGCTCCTTCTGGTGGTCCACCTGAAACAATCAATGAATAATTACCCGGAGACTCGATTGTCACTTGAAACGGATAATAAGGCAGAGAAATTTCAGCGCCATACAAAGTTGCCGAAGTATTTTCAATTATCACTTTGTCATTTGAAAGATCAATAACTTTTGCTGAAAGTGTTTGCGGAAACTTAAAATCGCTCGATGCACTAATAATGCCGGAAGAAAACGCAAGCGAAATTGGCAAGCGTAAATTGCCCGGAACCAAAACTTGCGGAAAGCGCTGCACGAGTTGTAGATCGCTCGGTAGTTCAGCTATTTGATCGACTAGCTGATCAGAGTCTGGCGCGGCAAGCGAGTCTGTTGGCGAATTTTCGCCTGATGTTTCACTATCGCCACATGATGTCAACATTTGAAGTGAAATACCTGCACCAACAACTGAGGCAGAACCCGAGATAAACCTACGACGACTTATCTGATTCATTGAGTTATCTTATTGGCGCAAAAATCATCTACGATTATTAACATGTCAAAACAAACAGCACCTATTGGTCCGTATACGCCGGTCGTTCGCGCAGGAGATTGGATCATCGTCTCTGGTCAACTCGGACTCAAAGATGGAGTAATTGTCAGCGGTGGAGTGAAGGCTCAAACTGCTCAGTCAATAGAAAATCTTAAAGGACAACTAAAAAGTGTCGGCGCAACAATAAATGACGTCAAAAAAACAATGTGTTTTTTAACAGACATGGATACGTTCGCAACTTTCAACGAAGCGTACGTTGAGGGCTTCGGCGAATCACGTCCCGCGCGCAGCACTATTGGTGTTTTATCACTGCCTGCCGGCGGCGCAGTCGAAATTGAGGCTTGGGCTTACAAGCCCGAGAAATAATATGGCCGGAGCGATAATTCTTGTTCTCGTGTTGTTGGCTTTTCCGATAATTGTTGGACTATCAACGGCTGGCATCGCTGCGTTGCTCGGTCACTTGCTGTACCGTGACGCCGATCAACGACACGCAAATAGCGAACTTCGCGATTTAAATATCTGAGTACAGAAACTGCTGATCTTGTAATTGCAAACTCGTCGCTGTTGGCGACGATGGATAATCAGCGCAGAGAGATCGTAAACGGCTGGGTCGCGATCACTAATGGTTTTGTCTCTGCGATCGGAAGCGGCAAACCACCACAGGCAAAAAACGTTGTTGACGCAACTGATTGTTTAGTAACGCCAGGCTTGATCAACACACATCATCACTTGTATCAAAATCTGACACGCGCGTTTCCGCCAATGACAAATGCGCCATTATTTGGATGGCTACAAACTCTCTACCCGTTGTGGCGTTCGCTTGATGAAGAGTCGGCGCATGTTTCTGCGT
>CAMAWU010000060.1 GCA_945862025.1 Ferrithrix thermotolerans DSM 19514
GTTTACTCAGTTTCAGCTAGTTATTGTTTGTCTTCATCGGTGAACTCGTCGGAGAGCTCTTTACCGTCTTCGTCGAATCTCACGCCATAGCGTTCGGCTATGGCTGCATATTCGTCTTCTTGAGTCTTCGACTTGCTTTCACGCGAAACCCCAAGATCTTCGGCAGTCGGGCCTGTTTGCTTCAGACGACGAGCTTCTTCAAATCGACGATGACGTCCCTTATTCACGATAGGGCTCCAAATTTTCTCTGGGGCGGCTACCGGTTTTGGTCACCGCCTAGTGGTTAGACATTGGCAGAGAGGCTAGCAACAAAACGACTCTAAATTGTGGCATTAAGCATTCTCTGCCTGAATCAGTTTGAGATGTCCGTCACGATCAACACTCAAACCTACAGTTCCAGCAATTATCTGCTTGAGGTCATCGCCAACGACTTCGGCTCTCCAGCCTTGCAACAGTCGCGCTTCGGGAGACTTTTTCAGAAAAGCACTGATGTCACTACGAGTTGCAAGGAGTGTCGCATCGATTTTGTGAACACGCGCAAGTTCGCCGATCCATGCGGTTATCAGTGTTAGTGCTGGTCTCGCCCACTTTTCTACATCATCGTTCTCTTGACCAGGTAGCTCGACGATGAGCTGTGCCCCTTCGCGAATTGCAGCCATAATCTCTTTACAGAATTCCGATGAGAGATGGCGGTCGTCAACCCCGCGTGTTGATGCAAGTTCCTCGACACTTTTTGGAACTCGCTGAGCAATTCCCAGTAGAGCCATATCTGACATCACTCTTCTTGGAGGATGATCACTTCGCATCGCTCTCTCTTCGCGCCACTGCCCGAGTGATTGGGCAACACCTCGCGAGGCACCTTTAAGCGAACGAGACTCCTTAAGTTTGAGCCACGCAAGATGTGATTCAATCGGACCCGTTGGTCGTGCAACAAGATCTTTGCAAGCATCATCAACCCACCCGGTGCGACCAAGTTCGGTTAGTTGAGCCGACAGTTGGTCATGTAGGTCTAATAAGTGGGCGACGTCGTCAGCAGCGTAGATGCATTGTGCCGATGTCAACGGGCGTCGCAACCAGTCTGTTAGGCGGTCACCTTTTGAAAGTGTAATTTTTTTATGAGCCTGAACCAGTGTCGCCAGCGAAGGCGTAGAAAATCCAAGAAACCCAGCGGCGATCTGACAATCAAAAATATTTCGCGGGGCAACAAGCGATGCATGACGCAAAACTTCAAGGTCTTGTTGAGCGGCGTGAAACACTGCAAGAACATCACTCTCAAACAATCTCGCTAAACCCCGCGGATCAACAGCAAGTGGATCAACAAGTGCAGTCTTTTCGCCCCACTTCAACTGAACTAGCGCGAGTTTGGGATAATAGGTTTTCTCGCGATGAAATTCGGTGTCAATTGCGTATCGAGGCTGCAACAAGATCTCATCAATGATTTCATCTAAAGCAAGATCATCTTCTATCCAACGGTATGTCAACTCGGATGTTCTCCGGTGACGATTTCATTGCCGAGGCCGATCCATCCCATCGTGCCACCAGCGACATTGACGACATTGACGATTCCGTTGTCATGCAGAAGCTCACAAGCCTGCATGCTGCGACCACCACTTCGACAAACAACATAAACAGTATCTTCAGACAAGAATTCACCGGAGTTCTCTAAAACGGTTGACAGTGGCACCAGAATTGCACCTGGTATATGCCCTGATTCGTATTCGTCTGGCTCTCGAACGTCTACGACTAATGAGCCGTTTTCAACCAAAGACGTGAGCTCGTTAACCGAAATTTCATTAATCGCCATCTTCAAAGGTTAGTTGAAATTTGTGCAGAGAGGCTCAATTGCCGTGACTAGTTTCAAATTAAATCTTCTACCGTGTTGACATTTTGCAACGCACTATGAGGTAGCGGTAAAAAATTCACATTCAATCCGATGACAGCGCGATGGATCGCGCGCTCACCGCTCGCAAACTGTTGTTCTAAATATTCAATTGCGCTTCTTCGCCACGCGCTACTTAACCATTGTGGCGAGTCTGTGATCGCAACTTGTGCATCGAATTTTTCATCTATTGCTGACAACTGTTTGCACGACTCAATATCAATCCATGGCACATCGCATGGCATTGTCAGCAAAATCGGTGCATCAGAAATGTGCAACGCAGCCAGCAATGCCGCAAACGGACCGGCGCCAAAAACTTCATCAGCAACAAATGTCAGATTCCATCGAACTGCATCATCTTCAGAGCCACCTATTAGCAAAATCTTTTCAATTCCTGATTGGCGCATTGAGCGTGCAATTCGAAATCCAAATTCTTCGTTATCTAGTAACGCGTTGACTTTGGGTGATCCAAAACGAGAACTTTCACCACCAGCAAAAATTGCACCGGTGACAAAGTTTTCTTGCATAAATGATTTAGAAACTATTTGCTGGCTTCGCCACTCGGATCTAATTGCAAAAGAAATTGTTCGCACCGAACAGCCTCGCTAATTTCACCAATCAGTCGGGATTGTTTTGCTAATCCGCCAAGGCATCTTAGAAATCCACGGTTAGATTCTCTCGCCCATCGCACATACCCTGAGCCGCGCCACGAATTTGCGCGCAATGTGTCTAGGCCGCGGTGGTATCCGACGCGATATGCCATGTATGCATCAATGCCGGGTTCGCTGAGATCACCGATTGTTGCCCAACCCTCAAGAAATGTCGGATGGTCTGCGACAACATCGCATACTGCTCGTCGACGGTCGTCAATGGGTGCTGCTAACGCGGTATCTAACCTGAGCCGAAGTTCAGGCGTGATATTCGGGATAATCGTCTCTGGTGGTCCACTTGCTGAAAGGTGTACTGGTTGATCGCTCATAGTCATGCCACACTAGATCACATGGACCTATTTTCACTTAACGCCGAAACAGCGAAAAATATCGGACTTGGCTCAATGGGGGGAAGCGTGCTTGGCTGGCTTTTCGTACTCAAATTCGTCAAGTCTCTAGTAACGAAAATACTCATGCTGGCTTTGTTCGCTGGAATCGCCGTTCTTTCGTTTACACAACGAGATGCTTTATCAATTTGTGCTGCGAAGTTTGAAGTTCGAGAATCGAGCATTCAAGATACTTCCTGTACATTTTTTGGACAAGAAATTTCGCTTTCGAAAATTCAACCGTGACAGCCGAATTGATCTCGCAAGTTCGCGATCAACTCGATGCATCGCCTACGCCCCGACATTTAGTCGAATTTGTCGGTAACCAACTTTCTGCGGCTGGCTTTACCGATTGCACAGACACGAATTCAACAGAAAAATTTTCGTCGAATGGCTTTATTAAGCGCTCCGGGTCGATAGTCGCATGGAGACAAGGCTCAAAAAAGATTGAGAAGTTTCGAATTATCGGTGCTCACACTGATTCACCGTGTTTAAAAATTAAACCGCACCCAGACGAAGCGAGATTCGGCTGGCAGACATTGCAAGTTGAGGTTTACGGTAATCCACTGCTCAATAGTTGGCTTGACCGCGACCTTGGCATCGCCGGACATGCGGTATTGCGAGATGGATCAGTCAAGTTATTTTGTAGTGCAACTCCAATTGCCCGAATCTCGCAATTAGCGATACACCTAGATCGCGAATTAAACGAGCGAGGTCTGATCCTTGATAAACAACTTCACCTAAACGCCGCCTGGGCGACCGGCAAAAAGTCTCTTGATTTTTTGCAATGGGTATCAACGCAGATTGATGTCGAACCCGAACAGATAATTTCAGTTGACGCTCAGCTTTTCGATTCGGTACCTGCTCAGCTTCTCGGAGTTGACCAGTCTCTTTTAGCAAGTGGGCGGCTTGATAATCAGGCATCGTGTTGGGCAGCAATTTCAGCGCTAATCGAGACACGCAACCCGATCGAGACTTGTGTAGTTGCGTTGTTTGACCATGAGGAGGTCGGCTCGACAAGTGCAGTTGGCGCGGCTGGCCCACTTCTTGAACACACACTTGAAAGAATTGCCGATTTAGGTGGCTTGTCGCGAGTTAACTATTTGCAAGCGTTATCTCAGTCGTCTTGTGTTTCTGCTGATAATTCACATGCGGTGCATCACAACTATCCCGAACGCCACGATCATGCGCACGCACCAATCGTTAATCAAGGCCCTGCATTGAAGTTGAACTCGAATCAGCGATATGCGACATCGTCAACTTCGGCAGCGATGTTTGTCAGAGCCTGTGAGTCGGCGGATGTCAAACATCAAATGTTTGTCTCAAAAAACAATATGCCTTGCGGTACAACGATCGGACCAATCACGGCTACACGACTTGGCATTGACACCGTGGATGTCGGGATACCGCAACTTTCGATGCATTCAGTGCGCGAAGTGTGTGGTGTTAGTGATTTAGTTTCGATGCAAAAAGCTTTAAGAAGCTACTTGACTCTCTAGATAGCTAGTGCGCTGCAAGTTGTGCGGCGTCAAACAATTCTTGTAATGCAGATTTCAAGTTTGCTGTCAACTCAGTTGTCGCTGTGCGCGGGGTACGACCCGTCGTCGCGAGTGGCGGATAAATCGGCGCACCGATAATCATCGTGCACTTCCTAGGGTAAATCATCTTCTTACCTTTGGGCATAACGTCCTGCGTGCCGCCAATGCCGACAGGCACAATCGGTACATTCGCCTTAATTGCCAAATAAGCAGCGCCATCAAATAACGGTTGGATTAAATCGCCGGATTGACGTGTGCCCTCTGGAAACATCACAATCGGTTCGCCTAGTGCAAGCACTGCGAGACAACGCTTCAGCGCCTCAAGATCAGCCGTACCGCGTGTAACTGGAAACCCACCTAACGCAGAGAGCACCGAACCAATAGTTTTGTTTTTCCACAAACTATCTTTTCCCATGTATCGCAAGCGACGAGTTGTCGTGGCACATGAGATCGGCGTGTCGATATTCGATCGATGAATTGGGGCCAAAATAAATGCGCCCGTTTTAGGTATATTTTCTCGACCCTTGATACTTAGTCGCAAATACGCTCGGCATAACGCAACCAAAATGCCACGTATGACGGCATAAAATAATTTTCCGAAACGACCTTGACCGGCGAGATTCGTATCGACTTTAGTCATGATCTTTTGTTGGTTATTTTGCTAGATATTTTATTAGTTAATTCAACTAGTTGCGCAACAACTTCATCGATTGATCGGTCACTCGTGTCTATTGTGATTGCGTCATCGGTTTGCGTCAGCGGACTGTCACTACGAGAACTGTCTTGCAAATCTCGCGATGCGATAGCGGCAGCAATTTCTTCGACATTTCCGCCGGATTGGGCGACACGACGTTTCGCACGCACAGTCGGCGACGCAGTTAAATAAACTTTCAATGTCGCGTCCGGAAACACAACTGAACCAATATCGCGTCCTTCGACTACCCCGCCGTTGTGATCGGCAATCCACTGCCTCTGACGCTCTCGTAATTCAGTGCGCACTTCGCTATTTGCCGCCACAGAGTTGACCGCCGCAGTGACTTCAGAACTACGGATAGCAGACGTCGCGTCAAGCCCGTTGATCACGACACTCTCGTCGGTTAGAAGCATTTTTGATTCTCGCGTTAACGTAGCGACAAGATCTTGATTGCTTAGATCAATACCTGAATTCATTGCTGCGAAGGTAACTGCTCGATACATCGCACCAGTATCGAGATAACTCACTTGTAACTTTGCCGCCAATGCTTTGGCGATCGTCGATTTGCCTGCTCCGGCCGGGCCGTCAATCGCAACAACAATCATCAGTAAATCAACTTCACCAACTGGTGTCTTGCGCACGACCTTCGTCGTAACCTGACGCGCTTTGAACCCCAATTACAGCACAGTCTTGAAACTCTGAGATATTCGCAGCACCTGCATAGGTGCAACTCGATCTAACACCCGAGATGATCTGATCAATAATGTCTTCAACACTCGGTCGTTGCGGATCTAAGTACATCCGCGATGAACTAATTCCTTCTTCGAATAATTCTTTTCGAGCACGCTCAAACGCACCTTCGCTGCGCGTACGATTTCGAACTGCTCGGTTTGAGGCCATTCCAAAACTCTCTTTGTAGAGACGACCGTTTGTGTCGCGCAGTGTGTCGGCTGCAGATTCGTAAGTGCCTGCAAGTAGAGAACCAAACATCACGTTGGCTGCACCAGCGGCTAAGCCGAGCGCGACATCACGTGGATATCGCACCCCACCGTCTGCCCAAATAGTTTTGCCTAAATCAGATGCAGCTTGTGAACACTCAAGTACTGCCGAAAATTGTGGACGACCAACACCCGTCATCATTCGAGTTGTACACATTGCGCCAGGTCCAACCCCGACTTTGACGATGTCTGCGCCGGCGTTAATGATGTCTCGGGTGCCCTCGGAAGTCACGACGTTTCCAGCAACGAGCGGAATATCGGTAACTACTTGTCGCACTTCTTCAATCACATTGAGCATGCGAACCTGGTGTCCGTGAGCAGTGTCAACAACAATTACGTCGACTCCCATTGCAGCGAGATTTTTTGCTCGTGTTGAGGGGTCGGCATTGACTCCGACTGCTGCGGCAATCATTAGGCATCCGTTCTTGTCTACTGCTGGCTCGTATATCGTGCTGCGCAACGCGCCATTTCTAGTGATTACGCCGAGCAACTTGCCGTTTTTATTGACTACTGGTGCCACAGATAAACGCGCTTCGGTCAGGCGTTCAAACATTTGTTGTGGTGACAGTGAATCCTCAAGAGTAAATATCTCTCGACTCATAACATTTCGAATCTGTGCAAAACGATCGAACCCGACCGCATCATGTTCGGTGAAGATTCCGTATGGTCGCTGATCTTCATCGACAACGATTACAGCCCCGTGACTACGTTTGTAAATCAAACTCAAGGCCTCACCAACCGTGCCGTCTTGTTGCATCGTGATTGGAGTGTCAATAACTCTGTGTCTTGATTTAACGAACTTGACGACATTCTCGACAATGTCAAGTGGAATATCTTGCGGAAGCACAACTATCCCACCTCGACGAGCAACCGTCTCAGCCATTCGTCGCCCTGCGATTGCCGTCATGTTCGACACGACTAGCGGGATCTTTGTGCCGATTTTGTCGGGTGTAGTTAGATCAACTTTTAATCGAGATGTCACCGCCGACAGGCTTGGCACCATGAACACATCGCTATAGGTCAAATCGAAGTCAGGCGACTGGTTTAAGAAACGCATCGGTGATCCCCTCGTGTTGGGCTCATTTTGAAGCCTCCTTAGGCTACTCGTATGGATGTTAATACTGGTTTCATAACTACTGCGTTACCCCCAGTACTTATGGTCCATGGCTGGGCTGGCTCATTTTCGCGAACCTGGCAAATGTCTGGTGTTGAGACTTTGTTGCAAGAGTCGGGTCGCAACGTTGTCGGCATTGATTTGCTCGGTCATGGAAACGCCGAAAAGCCGCACGACTCAACTGCTTACGCTGATCTTTCTTTGCCGATTCGCCAAAGTGCAAAAGATTCAAAAATCGATGCCGTTGGTTTTTCTTTAGGTGCTATCGCGTTACTGCATGCCGCAACTATCAACCCAAATATGTTTCGCAAACTAATTCTTTTGGGCATCGGCGACAAAATATTTGAGCCTCACGATCCAAAAGAATCTGAGTTGATTATCTCTGGGATCGATGGCACTGCAGAAGTTGAGAATACTCTTGCCCGTCAATTTGGTAATTATGCGCGCCACAGTGATAACGACCCTCTGGCGTTGAGGGCTGTCTTGCAACGACCGCGCGGTGCTGTATTCACAAAAGAAAACGCATCGGCAATAACGGCCGATTTATTGGTACTCGTCGGTGATCGCGATTTTGTTCTGCCTGCCGATGAATTGGTGCAGTCTTTCAAAAACGCAAAATTCAAACTCTTAAAGAACTGTGATCACTTTGCGTCTACAGCCAATTTCTCGTTCATTGACGCGATGCTTGATTTCTTCAAAGACTGAACTGATGCAAAATCACGCCGGTCAAATTTTGGATGGGAATCTTTCTACGTCAATCGAATTAGCGGTAGACAACCTGCGTAATGACCTGTTGATTGGGTTGCCTACCGAAACTGTCTATGGTCTTGCAGCATTGGCCTCACACCCGAAGGCAATCGCCAAAATTTTTGAGGTTAAGGCACGGCCTACAAATCATCCACTGATTCTGCACATTGCGGATTATCAACAACTTGAAAAATGGGCAAAGAATATTCCGCAATATGCGCGAAATATTTGTGAGCATTTTTGGCCGGGGCCGCTAACCGTGATACTGATGCGATCTAAAAATGTTTGCGATGAGATAACTGGCAAACGTGAAACGGTTGCGATTCGTATTCCGAATCACAAAGTTGCGTTGTCGTTGTTAAACAGTCTCAATGACGGGTTGGTCGCTCCTTCAGCGAATCGATTTGGCAAAGTGAGCCCGACTTGTGCAAAGCATGTTGTTGATGATCTTGGTGATGATGTTTCACTTGTGCTGGATGGAGGTATTTGTGAGATCGGTGTTGAGTCAACAATTATTGATTGCACCTCGAATAGCCCGCAGATATTGCGTTCGGGTGGAATATCAAAATCCGATCTAGAAGAGATTGGCAAAATCGAGATTGCGCAGTCTGATGGTGACTCTCGGGCACCAGGGATGCTTGAAAAACACTATGCGCCAATCTGTCGAGTTGAACTCTTAGACAGTCTGCAACAGGCAATGCACCGATTAAATGAGATCTCTGCGCAAGGTTTAGCGGTTGAAATTCTTGATTTCAATGATGATTTAGAGATGTACGCGAAGCAACTTTATGCACGATTGCGTCTAGCCGACGATCGCCAAATACATACTGTTTTAGCCGTTATGCCGAGCAGTGGTGGATTGGGTGATGCGATCCGAGACCGACTGATAAAGGCTTGCGCCGCGAATTACGGCTGATACTTCGTTTTGATCAGTTAGTTATAACTTTCGATGGTTGCCAAAGTTCATGGGGTTCAATACCCTTACAAGTTCCTAACTAATGGCCAGCAACCCGCTGTCCTACTCCTAGGGGGAGAAAAATAAATGAAGAAAACTACAACGCAACGCTTCAGCGCGCTTGTTGTCGGTCTCAGCCTTTTGGCTGCGGCTTGCGGCGGCTCCGATGCAGCAACTGAAGACACAACAGCAACCGCTGAGACTGCAGCACCTGCAGCATCAGGCGGAGAGTTAGCTGGAATGAAAGGTACAACACCACTTGTTGAGTTGACTCAAGAGTTCAAAGATGCAGTTAATGCATTTTGGACAGGCAAAGGCAACGAAGCACTTGTTGACTTCAACTACACAGCAGAATCATTTGACGCTGTGATGTTGATTGCACTTGCAGCAGAAGCCGCAGGAAC
>CAMAWU010000061.1 GCA_945862025.1 Ferrithrix thermotolerans DSM 19514
ATTAACGCCGTTGATGTCAAGAATATTTATGAGCTGCCATTAATTTTGCATGATGAAGGTTTAGACACCGTGATTTGCGACGTGTTGCGAATTGATTCACCGATTGATTTGACCCCGTGGCGCAACCTTGTAAATCGAATCGAAGCCTCAGTTTCGCCTGTTCGAATTGGCCTGATTGGCAAATATGTTGACCTACATGACGCATATCTTTCGGTAATTGAAAGTCTTAAGCATGCTGGGTTTCATCATGGTGCGCAGATTGAAGTCGTATGGATTCAGGCCGAAGATGTTGAAGGATTATTGGCCGACGAAAGAATTGGCTCGCTCGATGGCATTGTGATTCCTGGTGGTTTTGGGCCTCGCGGAATTGAAGGCAAGATTCGTGCGGCTGAGTTTGCGCGCGAAAACAATGTGCCGTGTCTAGGTTTGTGTCTCGGAATGCAAGTGATGACGGTTGAGTTCGCCCGCAACGTGCTCGGACTCGCAGATGCCAATTCGACTGAGTTCAATGCGGCAACTCCGCACCCAGTTATTGACTTGATGATTGACCAGCGAGAAGTTACAAACAAAGGTGGCACTATGCGGCTTGGTGCTTACTATGCAGTTTTGTCGCCTGGTAGCAAAGTTGCAAATGCGTATGGCGAGCCAGTTGTGAGTGAGCGCCATCGTCATCGCTATGAATTTAATTCGAACTATCGTGCGCGTATTGAGGCGGCAGGTCTCTTGTGTAGTGGTACTTCGCCAGATAAGCGACTTGTTGAGTTTGTTGAGCTTGAAAATCATCCGTTCTGGGTTGGCACGCAGGCGCACCCAGAATTTAAAAGTCGCCCCGATCGACCGCATCCGTTATTTCGTGAGTTGATTGGCGCGGCGCTCAAATATCGAACTCAGCGTCTTGCAAATCTTGCCCAGCGTCCGGTTGACGCTGCAGTTGTGCAAGATTCTCAGAAATCTTCAGCGCGCTGAGTCGCTTCTCGCATTCATAAATGAAAAGAGACTTTAGTTGCGCTAGCGAAAAGTTGGTTCATGAATGGGCTGTATGGTCGCTTGTTCAAGGCAAGTTCATCGACCCAAATGGCGAAGAGTTTGTAAGAACTTTTGTTCGTTCGCCCGGTGCAGTAGGTGTAGTTGCTCTCGTTGGTGAAAAAGGCTCGCGCAAAGTTGTTCTTGTTCGCCAGTACCGACCCCCACTAGGCATAACTACTCTTGAAATACCTGCTGGTATGCGTGACCTAGAGGGCGAAGAACCAGAGCTTACCGCGCGTCGAGAATTAGAAGAAGAAGCAGGATTGATTGCCGGCTCGATGACTAATTTGGGGCGCCATATCGCGGCGCCAGGAATCAGCAATTCTTCGGTTGATCTATTTTTGGCGACCGATTTGAAAGAAACGAAAACAGATCGACATGGCCCAGAAGAAGAATTTATGACCATCGAACTTATTGAATTCGAAAAATGCATGGCGATGATTAAAAGTGGCGAGATCGTAGATGGCAAGACTGTGATCGGGTTATTGCAAGTCGCACTTCTCGCTGACACTTATATTTGAGACATGGCGTCTGATCCGCTCGACACGTTTATGACGTGGATGCGAGTTGAGCAAGGAAGATCTGTCAACACACTCTCGGCCTACCGGCGAGACCTTGATAATTATTTGGTTTGGCTTATTTCGCAAAAGACGACAATCATCAAAGTTTCGGTTCAAGATCTTGAAAAGTTTCTGGCGCACTTGCTAAAATCAGGTCGGGCTCCAAAATCTATCGCAAGATATTTTGCAGCGGTGCGAATGTTTCATCGATATTTAAATCAAGAGGGTCTGCGACCCGATAATCCTGCGGCGTTGGTTGACGGTGTGAAAGTTCCGTCTAGTTTGCCTAAGGCACTTGCAGAAGAAGATGTGATTCGATTGCTGGCTGCTGTAACTGGAGTTGATTCGTTCGCAAGACGAGACAGAGCGCTGCTCGAATTTCTTTATGCGACGGGCGCTCGAGTAGGCGAAGTTTGTAATTTGTCGATGGGAGATATTGATATGGAAGATTCTCTCGTGCGTCTTTTTGGAAAGGGTGCAAAAGAACGAATCGTGCCGTTTGGCAGCATTTGCCGTGATGCGCTGGCTGACTATTTTGATTTGGGTGGCCGACCGGCATTGACACCGCAACATTGGAAGTCGCGCAAAGATAGTGATGCTGTGTTTCTCGGCGTGCACGGCACGCGATTATCGCGCCAGGCCGCATGGGGAATCGTCCGCAAATACGGCGAAATCGCGAAAATTAAAGATCTATCACCGCACGCGTTGCGCCACTCATGTGCGACTCACATGTTGGTTCATGGTGCAGATTTGCGGGTGGTGCAAGAACTTCTTGGTCATGCATCCGTCAGCACAACTCAGATCTATACAAAAGTCGAAAACGAAGTGCTTTATGAGATGTATCGAGAGGCGCACCCTCGGGCGCGAATAAGCCGTTGAAATATTTGAGGCATTTAGTTTCACGATTTTTCGGCGCTGTCTCTGGCGCGCAGCCGTCGCCTGAAGACCTAACAGAAGTTGAGTCGTTACTACTTGACAGTGAGTTGCTACTTTGGCAAAAACTGCAAACGATGGATCAACGCCACAGCATCGCTGTATTGGGTCGTTTTCTTAGTTTGCGTCCGGGCGCAACTCGGCCAGAAATGCGCGCAGCGTTGTTGCACGACATCGGAAAGATTCAATCAAATCTCGGTGTTCTCGGCCGTGTAGTAGCAACTTTGGTCGGGCGCAGAGGAGAGCGGTTTATGGCTTATCACGATCATGAAATAATTGGTAGTGAAATGTTGCAAAATATTGATAGTGACTCAGTCACAATTCGATTAGTTGCTGGTTCTGATCATTCAGATATTGCAGGGGCATTGTCAGACTTGCGCGTGGCTGACAACACCTAAAATTCTGAGTGGTTTTTATTAATTGCTTTGCTTATTCGGCTGAGAGAAATCCAATTGCCTTTTGGGCTCGGCTGAGAGTTTCGCTGGCAACTTCTTTTGCCCGAGCGTTGCCTTTGTGTAGCAAACGCATTAACTCTCCCTGGTCGTTTAATAGTTCAAAATAACGAGCCTGTATCGGTTCAAGCATCGCAATAACTGCTTGTGCACTGGCTGCTTTTAAGTCTCCGTATCTCGTATATGTCTCTGCTGCTTTTTGAGGTGTGGTGCCAGTTGCGGCGGCCAATATTTCAAGAAGATTTGACACACCAGGTTTACGTTCGCGATCAAAGACAACTTCGGTCTCGCTATCGGTCACTGCACGCTTAAATTTCTTTTCAATCTTTGCTGGGTCGTCCAATAAATAGATCACGCCTGTGTCTTCTTCGCCCGACTTTGACATCTTCGATGTCGGGTTTAAAAGATCCATAACTCTTGCACCACTTGGTGGTGTTACAGATTTTGGAATCACAAAAGTTTCGCCAAAGCGGTGATTAAATCGCATTGCGATATCGCGAGTGATTTCGATGTGCTGCCGTTGATCATCACCTACTGGCACTTCGTTGGCATCGTAAAGCAAAATGTCTGCGGCCTGTAGCGCAGGATATGTGAATAATCCGGCTGAAACGAATTCGGCCTCGCGCTTGGCTGACTTGTCTTTGAACTGTGTCATTCTGCTTAACTCGCCGAATGAAACAGTGCACTCCATAATCCACCCGAGTTGGCTATGTTCTGGAACATGGCTTTGGACAAAAACAGTGGCAACATCTGGGTCGAGTCCGACCGCAAAAAGAACTGCCGCAAGTTGAATAGTGTTTCTCCCGATAACCCCTGGCTCTTCGGTCACCGTCAATGCGTGCAAGTCAACGATCCCATGAAAAACGTCGGCTTTATGTTGGCCCGAAACCCAGTTTCTCAAAGCCCCAAGGTAGTTGCCGAGGTGTACCTCGCCCGTGGGCTGGATACATGAAAGCACTCTTGTCACAAATCAACCTTAGTTGTCGCCAATGATTGAGCAGGGGAGGTAATCTCGCAGTGATGAAATATGCAGTTTCGACCCCGACTTTTGAGGGTCCGTTTGATCTGTTGTTGCATCTGATTCTGAGGCAAGAAGTTGACATTCATGAAGTCTCACTTTTGAATATTGTCACGCAATACCTAGAAGAAGTTGCGCGAATGCCAGTAATCGATTTAGATCTCGCCACCGAGTTTTTGTTGATCGCCGCGACACTGATTGAACTAAAGACCAGACGTCTTTTGCCTGGCAAAGATGACGGAGATTTAGATGAAGAACTCGCGCTTTGGGAAGAGCGGGACTTGTTGCTTGCGCGACTTTTAGATTGCAAAACTTTTAAAGATGTTGCATCTGTGTTCAACGATCTAGTGAGTCGTGCAGATTTGAGTTTTCCGCGGATGGCAGGCCCCGAGGAGCGCTTTGCTGCTTTAATGCCCGATCTTCTAGAAGGCGTGAGCCCACTTCGGCTTCAGCGGGCGTACCTGCGAGCCGCTGCACCAAAACCGCCAAAGGTGATCGGTCTAGAGCATGTTGCGCCAATTCGCGCGAGTGTCGCTGATGCATTAGTTACAGTTTCACAGCAACTTCGTCTTGATGGTCGAACGACCTTTCGAAAGTTGATTATTGGCATTAGCGACCGAATTGAAATTGTCGTTAGGTTTCTTGCGATTCTTGAGTTGTTTAAACAAGGTCGAGTTGATCTCGACCAAGTTGAACGATTCGGAGATATCGAAGTGATTTGGCTTGGAGTTGAAGAACAAGAACTTTCAATTGATAACTATGAAGGATGATTTAAGAAAATGAGTGATACTGAAAATACTTTAGATCCAGAAATAGTTCGCGCACTCGAAGCGATCTTGTTAGTAGCGATGGAGCCGGTTTCTCCAGTGCTGTTGGCCCAACTACTCGAGATTTCTCAGACGACAGTTGAAGAGGTTTGCGAACGGCTCGCTGAAACATATGAGTCTGCAGGACACGGTTTCCAATTAGTAAAAATTGCAGGTGGTTTTCGTTTTCAATCGCATCCTGATTTAGCACCATATGTTGAACGATTCGTGCTCGACGGGCAACAATCTCGAGTGTCATCGGCGGCGCTTGAGACACTGGCGATCATTGCTTACAAACAACCGTTATCGCGTTCACAGATTGCCGCGATTCGTGGTGTTGATCCAGAAGCAGTAATGCGAACCTTGCAAGCGCGTGGCTACATTACCGAAGTTGAACGCGATGATGGGCCTGGTCAGGCCGTGATGTTTGGAACAACGCCATTGTTTCTTGAGCGACTTGGTATCGCGTCTATTGAACATTTACCTTCAATCGCCGATTTTATTCCTGATGCCAGCGTCGTTGAAGCACTCGAACGCGGTCTGCGCATCACGCCCGATGATGTGACTGCGCCAGAAGCCTAGAGACGTGGCACGCGACGAATCTAGCGAATTCGAAAATAACGACGGTGAACGACTGCAGAAAGTTTTGGCTAAGACGGGTTGGGGTTCGCGCCGTGAATGCGAGATTCTGATCGATGAGGGGAGAGTACGAGTCAACGGCGAAATTGCGATTCTTGGTCGCAGAGTTGACGTTGACAAAGATTCTGTTGAAGTTGACGGGATCACGATCGGCGTCTCTCCTGGTCTCGTTTATTATCTGTTAAACAAGCCGGTCGATGTAATCACGACCGCTAAAGATACGCATGGTCGAGCCACGGTGATAGAACTAGTGCCGCTTGAACCTCGGGTGTTTCCAGTTGGTCGACTTGATGCTGAAACTGAAGGCTTAATTTTGATGACCAACGATGGTGATCTCGGACATCGCCTGACACATCCAAGTTTCGGAATTGAAAAAGAATACTTGGCGCATGTGCAATGCTCGCCGAATGGTGTGAGTGAATCGGCGTTGAAAAAACTGCGTGACGGGGTAGAGCTTGACGATGGGTTTACCGAGCCTGCACAAGTTGGGCAACTTCAACCCGGTGTGCTGAGAATAATTATTCATGAAGGTCGTAATCGACAAATTCGGCGAATGTGCGAGGCTGTCGGTCACCCTGTGCAACGACTCGTTCGCGTTCGTATAGGACCGTTGATTGACAGAACCCTTGTGCCTGGTTCGTGGCGACTATTGACTACGGCTGAGGTCGTTTCATTAAATCAAGCAACAGCAAACTGACGCACGGGTAGAATTTCAAAGTGGTTATGCGGCGCGCCAATGTTCTCGGCTTAGGTCTGATCGGCGGATCGCTCGCTCTTGCTCTTGCAAAGAAAGGTTTTCAAGTCAGTGGTACTGACGAAAACGCACAGACTGCACAGACTGCTGTTGAACGCAAAATTATCAGTGCGATCGGTATTGATCCACAGGCAGAAATTAGTTTTATCGCCACTCCAGTTTCGTCAATTCCCCAACAGGCGATGCGGGCTCTCAGTCAGACAACCGGAATCGTCACAGATGTAGGCGGAGTTAAAGCTTCTGTTGTTGATGCGATTAAAGATTCTCGTTTCATCGGTGGGCATCCAATGGCCGGTAGCGAACTCGCAGGGCTTGACGGAGCAGATGAAACTTTATTTGAAGGCGCGGTTTGGGTGTTGACACCTTCGGTCGAGTCTTCAGATGAGACTTTTGAAAAACTGGCAAAAATAATTACTTCGCTTGGCGCAGAAATAGTCGTGCTTGAAGCGCAACGTCACGATCGACTTGTTGCTGTGGTCAGTCATCTGCCGCATCTGACGGCCGCTACCTTGATGGGTCTTGCGCATGTAACTGCCGAAGAACATGTTGCTGTTTTGCGACTTGCTGCGGGTGGGTTTCGCGATATGACTCGTGTTGCATCTGGGCAACCACAAATCTGGATCGATATTTGTCGAGAGAACCGCGAAGCAATTATCGACGCACTAGATGGAATGATTTCGGCTTTATCAGAGATGCGAAGAATTGTCGATAAACAGAGCGATCAAGAACTTTTGAGCCGACTACAAACTGCGCGTACAGCGCGTGCGAATCTGCCAGGTCGAGTGCATGAGTTGATGGATGTTTGTGAAGTTCGTATTCCGATTCCTGACAGGTCAGGATCTGCAGCCGAGATATTTACTCTTGCTGCAGATCTTGGCGTGAACATCGCCAACTTTGAAGTTTCGCATTCTGTAGAAGGCGATCGCGGAATCCTTGTGCTGATTATTGATAAAGCAACTGCAGAGATGTTTCGCGGCGGATTAATGGCCCGCAAGTTTCGACCAACAATCCAATCTGTTTCATGACCGAACTCGATCGTGAGCGTTTAGTTCATGTTCCAGGCTCAAAGTCAATTGCGAATCGCGCCTTAATTTGCGCGGCGCTCGCTGATGGTCAAACAACTATTTCAAACTGCGCGCCTGGCGATGACACTCAGGCGATGCTTGAGTCGCTCGAAACTTTGGGTGTCGAAACTGACCAAGCTGGCACTACTGTCAGAATCAGTAGCCAAATCAATCTTGAAGATACGCAGCCGCTAGAACTGCAAACTCGACTCGCCGGTACAACATCTCGTTTCTTGACAGCGCTTTGTGCATTGCGTGTTGGTCAAACAACTATTGATGGCTACGAACCATTAAGAAATCGTCCCATGACTGGCTTGCATGAGGCCTTGTCATCACTTGGGGCGTCTGTCCAAAGTTTAAATATCACTGGTCATCTGCCCGTGGTTGTAAAGCGAGGTAGTTCGTGGCAGGCACGCATCGCGATTGACTCGACCACTTCAAGTCAGTTCACGAGTGCGATGATGATGATTGCGCCTTATTTGCCGAATGGTCTAGAGATTGAGCTGCGCGGCGAAGTGATTTCGCGTGGATATTTAGATATGACGGTTGCTGTTATGCGAGCGTTCGGGGCTCAAACCGAGATTGCCGAAAATGTCATTTGGGTTAGCCCAGGTGTGTATCGGGGTGGTGATTTCGCTGTTGAGCCGGATGCTTCATCGGCGTCTTATCCAAGCGCAGTTGCGGCAATAACTGGCAGCCAAGTGACGATCGCTGGATTGAGTCGAAACAGTTTGCAACGTGATGTTGAATTCTTTGATGTGCTTTCGCAAATGGGCTGTGATGTACGCCAACGGCCAGAGGGCATCTCGATAAGTCGTGACGTAGCCCGTCCGTTGCGTGGCGTAACCGTAGATATGTCGCAGATCAGTGATTGTGTGCCGACACTTGCTGTGGTTGCGCTCTTCGCTGATTCGCCGACCACGGTTTCTGGTGTCGGCTTCATTCGCGCTAAAGAAAGCGATCGAATTGGCGACCTGGCTTTTGAGTTAAGAAAACTTGGCGCACAAATTGATGAACATAAAGACGGTTTTACTGTGACACCTGTTGCATTGCATGGTGCGAGTTTGGCGACGCACGATGATCACCGTTTGGCAATGGCTTTTGCGATTGCGAAGTTGCGAATTGGGGGCGTTGAGGTGCAGAACCCCGAGGTGGTCTCAAAAAGTTGGCCAGATTATTTCAACAATTTTGACAATTTTTTGAAGAATTAATTCCAAGAATCGTAGTGAGTCAGTGAAATGTTCTATAATTTGATTTCGTCGTCCAAAGGAGTGTGGGTTTGACATCAGAGCGTGAGATTATGACGTGGGAGTCGTTCGGTGTTGCAAGTCGTGAACTCGCTATAAAGGTTGCGAATGATGGATACGAGCCAGATATTATTTTGGCGATCGCTCGTGGTGGATTAATGGCTGCAGGGGCGCTTGGATATGCGTTGTCCGTCAAAAACACGTACACGCTAAATGTTGAGTTTTACACAGGTGTCGACGAGCGCTTGCCGATTCCGATTGTTTTGCCGCCCGTTCCGAATTTAGTTGATCTT
>CAMAWU010000062.1 GCA_945862025.1 Ferrithrix thermotolerans DSM 19514
AAAAAGATGGCGACCCAGCATTTATTATGCAACAACTTCATTCAATAAAGCCACTATTCGTAGATGGAAATAGCGTTTCAAATAAAGTCGCAACCAGTTCATTCGAAGGCGGGACCGTGCATTTATCGGTGCCCTTCGACGAAAACTGGCGGCTATCGATTGATGGCGCTCGGCTGATTCCGCGTGCGGCGTTTGGTGCAACAACTGGTTTTGATGCACCTGTTAAGGGTGTCGCCGAATTGGGTTTTCATACATCGTCAATGCGTTCTTTGTTTTTACTAATTCAAGGATTCGTTTGGTTTGCGTTGCTAATCATTGCAGCAAATTTCTCTCGGTTTAGAAGTCGGGCTCGCGGTGTTTCTGGTCAGGCTGTGCGAGTAATCGGCGACGACACCGACAAGGTTTTGAAACTAGATCGAATTAATAGAAGTAATAGTTGATCATGCAATTTTTAGTTAGAAATATTCGCAGATTTGCTGTCGTTGTAATTTTGCTCGGAGCAACGGCTGCAATAGTTCTACTAAGCCGAGTCTCACCGTCCAGTGAAGTCCCATCGCCCGCAATTATTGTGAGTTCAAAACTCGCGATGCCAAGCGTTGTCGGCAATTCACCAACATCATCTTGGTTTTGCCCAGGTGTACCAGGTCGGGACAAAAATATTAAGAGTGAAATTGTCGTTGCTAATCCAACACAAGTGCCGATCACTGGCACGATCAGCATTTTGTCAAATGAAGAACCAGCTTTTTCGACAACCGTGATAATTGCTCCGCTAACACGCGGCGTGTTTGACGCTACGCAAGGGCGCAAAAGTCAATACATGAGCGCAATAGTCGAACTTGATAGTGGTCAAGCGAGTGTTGAACAGCGAATTATCCATCCTGCCGGAGATTCAATTTCGTTGTGTGCAAACCAAACCTCAGACCGTTGGTTTTTTGCCGATGGATTCACTGGAGCAGAAAGTTCTTTTGAAATCTTATTAACGAATCCATTTCCAGATGCGACCGTGGTTGATTTGAGTTTTGTGACAATCGAGGGAAGCCGTCAACCGGCTGCACTTAAAGGAATGGTTCTACCTGCTCACAGCGTGACTGGTATTTCTATGGGCGATCAAGGTGCGCGCAATGAGGCAGTGCTTGCAGTAAGTGTTCGTGCAACTTCTGGTCGTTTCATTGCGGGGAAGTTGCAACACTTTCTAGGTCGCGGTCGTCTTGGTTTTACGTCTGCCTTAGGCGCTTCATCAACTAGTCGACAATGGTGGTTCGCAGCAGGCGAAAAAGGACCGGGCATTGATGAACAACTTGTCGTTTTCAATCCAACGCAAGTAGATCAAACTGTCAGCATTGCGTTTTTGACGGGCGCAGCCGAGGCGTTGCTTCGTGAGCCCCTTGTTCTCAGTGTTCCTGCGGGAAGAGTAACCACACTTTCAACTTCGAGTTTGCCGGCAATCACTGATGGGCGGTACGGAATACTTGTTTCAAGCGTGACTAATGATTTCGTGACTTCGGCTGACAATGCTCTTGCTGAATTTGTTGTAGTTGAGCAAGTACTGAGTAAAACTATTGAAAAGAAAACTGGAACTTCTGTAATTTTGGGTGCTCCTTATGGTTCTCCTACTCGAACATGGACATCGCCGAGCGGACTTGTTGTTGGTGATCTCGGCTCGCTTGTTATCGCCAATACAACTTCGCTAGATGCAACATTGCGTGTTTCGACGATTGGCCCGTCTGGAGCAGCACCGATTGTCGGGCTTGAACAAGTTGCGCTTGCTGGAGCGTCGGTAGTTTCAATTCAAATTCCTTTGGCTATTGCCCAACTTCAGATTCTCGTCGAGTCAGACACGGAAGTAATCGTGCAGCGCGAGGTCTCGCGTGGTCACCAATTGCTTGGATCAAGCGCGGTGCTGGCATTGCCGTATCGCCTGCTACCAACTTCAAATAATAATTCGAGCAATAAATAGTGCAAAAAGTTATTGCTTCGGCAATTCTGTTAATTGCTGCAATGTTGAGTTTGATAGTTCGTCGCCGAAAGCCAGACGCTCCATCGCAAACATCGCATGTCGTGCCGCAACAACTAAGTAGAAAAGATTTCGAGAGCGATCAAAAGCCGTGGTTGCTTGCAGTTTTCACTTCGTCAACTTGTGATGCCTGCCAAGATGTGGCAGCCAAGGCGAAAGTTCTCGCGAGCAAAGACGTCGCAGTTCAGATTATTGATTATCTAGATAGGCGAGAGCTTCATGCGCGGTATTCAATTGATGCAGTACCAACGACGGTAATAGCCGATCATCTTGGAGTTGTGAAGTACGGAGTTCTTGGACCAATTACAGCCACAGATTTATGGGCGGCAATGGCACGATGTCGAGATCCGCAAACCTCGACAGAACCTTGTTGAGTCTTAGTTTATTTATTCGGTAATTTCACTTGGTTTTGCACCTGGTGATGGCTCAACAATTTGTGGTCGACCTAATCCTTGCTGGACAAGCCGAGAAACCGTTGCGCCATCAATTGTTTCTTGTTCAAGCAATAGCTCGGCAACGAGATCTAAGCCAGCACGATTCTTTTCGAGCAGAACACCAGCTCGAACTTCCTGTTGACGAAGAATCAAACCGATCTCGGAGTCAATCATTCGCGCTGTCTCATCTGAGTACTCACGACCACTTGTCATTAGATCTTCGCCAAGAAATACTTGTTGTTGACCACTCCATGCCATTGGTCCGACAGCATCGCTCATTCCCCACTCGCGCACCATGCGCCGAGCAATTGAAGTTGCCTGCTCAAGGTCGTTAGCTGCACCACTATTGAGATGGCCAAACACAATCATTTCGGCGACTCGACCGCCCATGGCTTTGCAAATCATGTCATTGAAATATTCGCGCGAATATGTGTGTCGTTCTTCGGGGAGTGTCCAAGTGATTCCAAGTGCTAATCCACGCGGCAAAATTGTTACTTTATGCAACGGATCACTATTTGGCAAAACAGTTGCCAACACCGCATGGCCACTTTCGTGATATGCAGTTGCCCGTTTCTCTTCGGCGTTCAGCACAAGACTTTCGCGGCGAGCACCCATGATCACGCGGTCGCGTGCATTTTCGAAGTCAATATGTTCAATGATTTTTGAACCACGACGAACTGCAAGTAGCGCAGCCTCGTTAATTAGGTTCGCAAGGTCAGCACCACTCATGCCGGGTGTTGCTTTAGCAATTGTTTCGAGCACAATATCTGTGCCCATTCGCTTGCCTTTTGAGTGAACTCGCAGAATCGCCAACCGTTCTTCACATTCTGGCAGTGGCATTATCACTTGACGATCAAATCGACCAGGGCGAAGTAACGCAGCATCTAAAATGTCAGGGCGATTCGTTGCCGCCATGACGATTACACCTTCGGTTGTTTCAAAGCCGTCCATTTCAGCGAGCAATTGATTTAGTGTTTGCTCACGCTCATCGTGACCGCCACCGAGGCCAGCGCCACGCTTGCGTCCGATTGAGTCGATTTCGTCAACGAAAATAATCGCTCGTCCCATTTTTCGTGCTTGCTGAAACAAGTCGCGCACTCGGCTTGCGCCAACACCAACGAACATCTCCATGAAGTCAGAGCCTGTCACCGATAAAAACCCGACTCCGGCTTCGCCTGCAACTGCTCTGGCGAAAAGTGTCTTGCCTGTTCCGGGAGGGCCAACTAGCAGCACACCCTTTGGTACTCGCGCACCAATTTCTTTAAAACTTTCTGGCATCTTCAAGAAGTCAACAACCTCTTTAATTTCTTGCTTCACGCCGTCGTATCCTGCGACATCAGCAAAAGTTGTAGCTGGCTTATCGGCATTGTAATTTTTTGCACGACTGCGACCAATTGACATGATGCTGCCTGCTTGACCCATTGCGCGCTTTTGCATCCAAAGGAAAAAACCCATGATCAGAAAAAATGGCAACAATAATGGAATCAAATTGGTAAGGAAGTTTCCTTGAGGAGTTGAATAGTCGTAGTCAACACCTTTTTCCTTGAGCAAAGTTTCGTCGCTCGCAGAAAGTGCAACTGCGCCAGTTGTTGTGAACTCGCCACCGTCTTTAAGTTTTCCGCTGATGACATTTGATAAATTATTGATCTCAACACTTGAGACTTGATTTTGCTTAACGCGGTCTAAAAACTCGGTGTAGCTCAGTTTGGTTGCAGTTGTACTAGGCCAGATGCGCGGGCCGACAATCAATAAAACCACGACGGCCACAATCGCCCATGTTGCCCACTTTGGCATTGCTTGCTTCTTAGCGTCGCCTGCTGTGGCGCCGCCTTTGCTGGCGTTCTTGGCAGAACTTTTGCCAGTGAAGCTGCTGAATTTACTAGTTGATTTTTTTTGCTTTCCAGAATTGCGTTTTGGAGATGGCTTTGATGGTGGCGGTGGCGGGGGGAGTTTTGTCACGAGTTCAATGATACGACCAGCCTGTGTTTCGCAACACGGGCAGAACATCAACCGAGCAATCTGCTTATCCACCCAGTTGAAGCGCTGGTGAATTATCGTAGTGATATATGGCTCGTCGGTGTTCTCGTTCTACTTGCAGTGAACTTGCAACAATTACGCTGACATATCAATACAGTCGCGCACTTATTTGGGTAGATGATTTAACCTTCGATCGAGATCCGCATGCATACGATTTGTGCGAGCGTCACGGCGCGCGAGTCATAGCACCATCAGGTTGGCGTTTAGAAGACCGTCGAAGTCGCTTTCGAGTTGCTGAGCCAAACCGCCTCGCGGGATGAGTCAGGCGCCTTGGGCTCCACCATTCGGGCAGGAGCCTGCTAGCCAGACAGAACAAGAGCCAACTACAAAATTTTCAATTCGCACTGTGGTGGGTGTGTGGACTGCAAGTTATGCGATCGCAATCATTCTTAGTTCGTTGATTTTGGTACTGACCGGCAACACCAATATTTCAAGTGGCGCCGAACCGAATTGGTTTCTCGGGGTCACAGCAGTTTTTCTTTGGGGTCCATTTGTTGGTGGATTAATTATGGTTTCTCGTCGAGTTGGGAGCGGTAATTTTACGAAAGATTTTTTTCTAAGCTTTCGGTTGATTGATCTAGTCGGTGTGCCGATTGGTGTGATTAGTCAAATTTTTTTAGTCGGTCTAGTAACTTGGCCATTTAGAGTTTTGTTTCCAGAGAAATTTGATGCAGAAAATGTTGAGAAGCGGGCTCGAGATCTTTTCAATAATGCTCATGGGGTCTGGCTTGGTGTGCTGATCATCGTTGTTGTTTTTGGCGCGCCGGTTGTCGAAGAGCTCGTCTATCGCGGATTAATTCACGGACATCTACGCGGGTCAACAAATCAATACGCAGCGCTGGTAATTACCGCAGTTTGGTTTGCAGGCATTCATTTGCAAGTTGTCGAGTTTCCTGGTTTGTTTGCGTTTGCATTAGTGCTTGGAACTTGTTTTCATTTAACCAAACGGCTCGGCATGTCTATTTTTGCTCACATCGCTTTTAATGCAACTGGACTTGTGCTTGTTGCATTGCTGTGAGTGTTAATTTTGTTTTAAGACTAGAGTTTTAAAATCGTGCGAATTAAATCAATCAGCAGCTGGAGTGCCCAGCAAGTTATCTCGGCGCTCGTTATTAGTGGCTCAACCTTGATTCTGTTTTTAACATTGCATCCAGAACTAATTTTTGCGAATAACACACCAACTGGTGGCGACATGGGCGCTCACGTTTATGGGCCAGCGTTTCTTCGAGATTTTCTCTTGCCACATTTTCGCCTTACAGGGTGGAGTAATGACTGGTACGCGGGCTTCCCGATGTATCGGTTTTACATGCTGATCCCGGCACTTTTAGTAGTTGCTGTTGATCTGGTTGTGCCATACGGAGTCGCTTTAAAAATTATTGCGGTGATCGGTATTTTGACATTGCCACTGTGCGCATGGCTATTCGGCAAGTTTTCTCGAATGTTGTTTCCAATTCCCGAGGTGTTGGCACTTGCAACGGTCGTATTTTTATATGACGAGAGTTTCACGATTTATGGTGGAAACATCGCATCAACGATGGCTGGCGAGTTCTCGTTCTCAATCGCGCTTTCGCTTGCAATGCTTACATTCGGTTTATTTATTCGTGCAATGGATGAGAATCGCGGTCGAATGGTTACTGCGGCGGTGCTCGCGCTGAGCGCTCTAAGTCACGGCATTGTCCTGTTGTTCGTTTTTGGTGGAGTTGCGCTGATTGCTGTGGTCTGGCAAGTTCTAAATACTTCCCGCAAAGTTCTCAAATCTGCGTGTCTAATAATTGGTACCGCAATTTTGCTGTCAGCGTTTTGGGTCTTTCCATTTCTAACGGACCATGCCTATATGACCGACATGAAGTATGAACCCCGACCGAGCGGTACTGCTGATTCATTTTGGGAGATGTTTTTTCCATTGCCGATTTATTGGAATATTTTTATCACCTTGTTTGCAATTGTTGGGCTCGTTGCTTGTGTACTGCGGCGCAATCGTGTCGGAATTTGGATGGGTATTTACTGTGTTGTAATCGCAGTCGGTGTTTTTGTTGGTCGAGGTAGTTTGCCCGTGATCGGATTGCTGTGGAACCCGCGACTGTTGCCGTTTTTGTATTTGCTGCGATACATGCTGATGATGATCGGACTGTACGAAATAATTGTCGGGTCAATTCGAGTGATGCATTTGCTTCGAATTGCAAAACATGCTCTCGGCGCAGAATCACTTGAGCCAGTTGCGCCAATTCTTTCGTTGCGCAACAATCTTCAATTTAATTTGTCGTGGGTGACAGCGATGATGATTTTGGTCTTCAGCGTGATCGGATTTAGATTCCAAGAACTTCCCTTCGGAAAAATCATCACAACCGAATCTGGCACGGTGCAATATAAGTGGGGTCCATTTTCAACGAACGCTTCAAACGATGGATTTGTAGATGGGTGGGCGCGCTGGAACTTCACTGGGTACGAAGGCAAGAGTGCCTACGCCGAATATCGCGATCTAGTTGAGACGATGAAGGCTCTAGGTGAGAATTCAGCGCACGGTTGTGGCCGCGCACTTTGGGAGAGTAGTGGAGAATTAAATAAGTACGGCACAACGATGTCGCTGATGCTCTTGCCACATTGGACCAAAGGCTGTATCGGTTCAATGGAGGGTTTGAACTTTGAGGCTGCCGGTACGACGCCGTATCACTTCATTACTTCGGCTGCGATGTCAAAACAAAGTAGCAATCCTGTTCGTGAGTTGCGTTACGACGACAACAAAGCCGGTCTTGGCGTTCGCTATATGCAAGATCTAGGCGTTAAATATTTTATGGCGTTTACAAAAGAGGCGATCGATCAAGCAAACCTACAATCTGCGCTTGTTGTAGTTGGGCGTAGTGGCCCGTGGATGGTTTACGAAGTCAGCAACACCAAATTAGTCGTGCCACTCGCGGTACAGCCTGTGATTGTGAACGCAAGAAACGGTGATGCAAAAGAGCGTTGGCTAGAGATCGGTACAAGTTGGTTTCAGCATCCCGAAGATTGGTCAGCAATGCCGGCGGCAAGTGGGCCAGAAAATTGGCAACGCATTGATGTCGAAATTGATTTAAATCGACGCGAAGGCGAACCGGGTAAACCAAATCGTCGTGTTGATATTGTCAAGCCAACGCAGGCAATTGATGTTGTAGCAACTGAGGCTGTGCAAATTTCAAATGTAGTTCTTGAAGACTCGGCAATTTCATTTAGCGTCAGCGAAATTGGTCAGCCAGTTCTGGTACGGATGAGTTATTTTCCTAATTGGAAAGTGTCTGGAGCCGAGGGCCCTTACCGTGTCGCACCAAACTTGATGGTGGTTGTACCGACACAAAAAGAAGTCCGGTTACATTACGGATACACAAAGTTTGAAATGTTCGCTTATTTGTTAACAGCAATTGGTATCGCAATCGTTATTATTCGCTGGCGTCGACGAACTAATTTGGGCGCTGAAACTATTGAGGTTTCAACCAACTAGAATTCTCGGTCGTGCCAAACTTAGATGCGATCGTCAAGGCCTACGACATTCGGGGTACTGTGCCCGATCAACTTGACCCACAAGTCGCTCATGCACTCGGTGTTGCTTTTGCTAAATTCTCGAAAGCCAAATTAATTGTCGTTGCTTTTGATATGCGTCCAAGTGGGCCAGATTTAGCCGACGCATTTCAGCAAGGGCTGACAGAACAAGGCGTTGATGTAATTAATTTAGGACTGGCTAGCACTGACTTGTTGTATTTCGCTTCAGGAAAACTCGATGCACCGGGCGCAATGTTTACTGCTTCGCATAATCCTGCACAGTACAACGGCATCAAATGCTGCCTGTCTGGTGCGCGTTCGGTTGGTATTGATAATGGTCTTCGCGAAATGAAGGCAATTGCTCAGGATGTTTTAGACGGCAAAGGACCGGAAATTGCAAAAAAACTAGGCGAAGTTACCAAGAAAAATATGTTGGCTGAATTTGTAGATCATGTTGTGAGCTTCATTGACGTAAATTCACTTCGTAAATTGAAAATCGTGGCTGACACAGCCAACGGCATGGGCGGACTTGTTGCCCCAGCAGTATTCGATCGACTCGGTGAATTTGAGCTTGAAGTGATGTATGGCGAACTTGATGGAACTTTTCCTAATCATCCTGCCGACCCAATTCAGCCGGCTAATCAACGCGATTTGCAGGCACGAGTGATTGCCGGCAAATTTGATGTGGGTTTGGCGTTTGACGGTGATGCTGATCGCGTGTTTTTGGTCGACGAAAATGGCAACAGTCT
>CAMAWU010000063.1 GCA_945862025.1 Ferrithrix thermotolerans DSM 19514
CGCAGTCTTGGGTCTGGTCCAAAGAAATTTTCGCGAATGTAGTTGCCGTCTTCGATTGTGTATCTCTGAAACTCACCATCAACAGTTGTGTTCATTTTGTTAAGCAGAGCACCCGATGTGTCTCGTGCGAGAAGATCATCCCACTTTGAGCCCCAAATTACTTTGATTACGTTCCAGCCTGCACCACGAAAAGTTGCTTCAAGTTCTTGAATTATTTTGCCGTTGCCGCGCACAGGGCCGTCAAGCCGCTGCAAATTGCAATTCACGACGAACACTAAATTGTCGAGATGCTCTCGTGCCGCCAATGAAATCGAGCCAAGAGTTTCGGGCTCATCACATTCACCATCACCCAAAAATGCCCAAACTCGGCTTGCCGACGTGTCGTCAATTTTTCGATTCAACAAATATCGATTGAATCGCGCTTGATATAGAGCAGTCAGTGGACCAAGACCCATTGACACAGTTGGAAACTCCCAAAACTCTGGCATCAATCGCGGGTGCGGATAACTCGATAGCCCGCGACCACCGCGGCCGATTTCGCGCCTGAATGAATTCAAATCATCTTCGTTTAATCGGCGCTCTAGAAACGCGCGTGCATAAACACCGGGTGCGGCATGGCCTTGAAAGTAAACGTGGTCACCAGGTGATCCACTGTCCTTGCCTTTAAAGAAATGGTTAAAGCCAATTTCGTAAAGACTTGCCGACGATGCAAATGTTGAAAGGTGACCACCGATGCCATCGGCGTTTGTGTTTGCACGAACCACCATCACCGCTGCGTTCCAACGGATGTACGCACGAATTCTTCGTTCTAAATGTTCGTCACCAGGAAACCACGGTTCGTATTCCGCAGAAATGCTATTGACATATGGCGTTGAAACCGTCGCCGGAAAACTTACCTGACTCGCACGAGCACGCTCTAAAAGTCGAGAGAGCAAATATCTTGCACGAGTTTTGCCTTGCACTTCAACGACAGCGTCAAGAGAATCTAACCATTCTTCAGTTTCACCAGGGTCAGTGTCAGGCAGTTGATGCATTGATCCGTCAAACAGCACTTGTCTATTCTCGCAGATCTGTTCGTCGTCCCACACATGTATGTCGGTATTTACCTCGTGTTTGCGTAAGTATTAACTAATGTCAATAATCATTTATACAGATGGAGCATGCTCCGGCAACCCTGGCCCTGGTGGTTGGGCTTGGGCTGTTGCGCCAAAAGGCGAACCAAATGCGGTCGGCAGCGAGTCACCTTCAACAAACCAACGGATGGAACTCGCTGCAGTACTAAATGCTTTGCTCGCATATTCAGAAATTGACGAGCCGATATTAATCCGCTCAGACAGTACATATGTCGTGCATTGTTTTCGAGATAAGTGGTGGATGGGATGGCAACGCCGAGGATGGAAAAATTCGCAGCGACAACCTGTCGCAAATCGTGATCTTTGGGAGCCACTGATCGAGCTTGTTAACAAACGTGGCGACATAAGTTTCGAATGGGTCAAAGCCCACAATGGAGAACCAATGAACGAACTCGTAGATCAACTCGCTGTTGCGGCATCACTTAGAGATAAATAGAAACTTACGAGTTGCTCGCGACATCGCAAATTGCGTAGTGTTTTGATCCATGGACATCAAAGACGTAAGCGCAATAGTGACCGGTGGAGCATCAGGAATTGGAGCAGCAGTTTCGCGAATGCTTGCCTCCCATGGTGCAAAAGTTGTTGTCGCCGATCTGCAAGAAGACAAGGGCAATGCCCTAGCAAAAGAAATCGGCGGTGCATTTTGCAAAGTTGATGTCACAGTTACGCAAGACATTATTAATGCGACCGAGATGGCGACGTCAATGGGCCCAGTTCGTGTTCTTGTTAACTCTGCAGGCATCGGTTGGGCGCAACGAACAGTCGGCAAGGGTGGCACATATGAGACAGCCGCAGATCTTGACGCATTCAAACGTGTAATTGCAATTAATTTGGTCGGCACCTTCGATTGCATTCGCATCGTCGGCACGGCAATGAGTACAACTGAACCTCTTGAGCATGGTGAGCGCGGTGCAATCGTCAACATTGCTTCTGTCGCCGCATACGACGGTCAAATTGGTCAAGCGTCTTACTCGGCTTCAAAAGGTGGAGTAGTTGGAATGACTTTGCCAATTGCTCGCGATCTTTCTGCAATCGGCGTGCGCATCAATACTGTTGCACCCGGGCTAATTGACACACCGATATACGGGCAGGGTGAAGCAAGTCAGAACTTCAAAGCAAATCTTGAAAAAGGTGTTTTGTTTCCTCATCGACTTGGTGCACCAGATGAGCTCGCTTCAATGGTTGTTGAGTGCATTAGAAATAGTTATATGAATGCCGAGTCGATTCGCGTCGACGGCGGCATACGCATGCCGCCTAAGTGACAAGTAGATAAGTCGCGTGGCTGGCTTCCACGTTCTCCATCGCCATCCATTTACACCATTTGACCAAACACCTTCTGCTGAGGCTGCGTCGTTTTCGGCGATGCCGATACCCGACGAGATATTGCCGCCAGTTATTGGCGAAAACTTCCGTCACCGCCTCGGCGCGTTTCCAATTGAGATTGCAAACTGGTTGCCTCGCGACGCAGAAACTGATTTGACAATTGCGTTAAAGAAAAAACTTTTGGCGACTCGTCGCGATGAAGTCGTTGGTTTTAAAGCAGGTGGCGAAGCCGTCGCACAAGAAGCGGCACTATTAGTTAGTCAGTGGTCGGGCGTCAACATATCCACTACGGGTATCGATGCTCTAGTCGAAGCAAGTTCTCTTGTCGCTGATGATCTCGCTGTTTTGCAACCCGTCAAGTCAGTCGATGGCACCGAAAAACTCTTGCTGACAGCCGCTGTCGTATGTTGTCCAAGTCGTTGGTCACTCGCCGAAAAAATGGGCCATGACATGCTCGCAGTCCACGCACCTGTGGCTAAATATGCCGAGCACGTTGGCGCTGCTGTCGACAACTATTTTCAACGCATCACAGTTGAAAAGCCCGTCTGGCGATCAAACTGGATTATTCAAGATCACCCAGCATTGTTTCAGCCTGTTATTCCGCCAGGTCCGTTGCGTGAGAACCCACAAGATTTATGGATTCGCATGGAGCGACAAACTTTGCGCCGACTGCCAGAAACGGGCGGAATACTGTTCACGATTCGCGGATATCAACAGCCACTGCCTGAATATCTCTCGCGCAGCAAAGATATAGCCAGCAACTTGCGAATACTTCTAGAACGATTGCCAGATGATGTCGCGCACTACAAATCTGTTTACTACTATCGCCCCAAAATTCTCGCGTGGATCAACCAGTTCTGCTAGCTAGTTAATAAATTAATTATTTAATCATGTGGTGTAGTCGGCGTTGATACGAACGTATCCGTCAGTTAGGTCGCAACCCCACACGGTGCACTCGGCGTTGCCAGTATGAAGCGTGACATGAATTCGAACTGTGTCGTTGTGCATATATCTGCTGAGTGCGTCAAGACCTGAAGCATCAACAAACGTTGGGTACACCTCTTGCGTGCCAAAGCGAATCACGACTTGTGTTTCGTCAATATCTTTTTCATCGCTGCACTTACCAATCGCCATTGCTACTCGACCCCAGTTTGGGTCGGCGCCGTGAACCGCTGTTTTTACCAGTGGCGAATTGACTATTGACTTAGCCACAAGTTTGGCCTGGCGCACATCACGCGCATTGTCAACGCAGACCTCGATTAGTTTTTCTGCACCTTCACCATCACGAGCAACTTGCTGAGTCAGCGAAAGCGCAACCTGATACAGCGAAGTTTCAAAACTTGAAAGATCAACTACGCCGGCATTGCCACTAGCCAAAATAATTGCCGTGTCACTTGTTGAAGTATCAGTATCAATTGAAACGCAATTAAATGTTTTGTCTATTACGCGGTGGAATATTTTGTCAAGATCAGTTTTCGAGATTAACGCATCCGTAAACATCATCGTGATCAGCGTCGCCATATTTGGTTCGATCATTCCGACGCCTTTTGCCACCCCAACGACTCGTGCTGTGGATCCTGCGATTAAAGCTTCAGCAGTTTTGTGCACCGTATCGGTAGTCATAATTCCGCGCGCAACTTCATCGGTAGAAGTTTCTTCAAAAACTTGCGGTATCGCCGCCAAACCTGTCCGAACATTGTTCATCGGATATTGACGACCGATCACACCAGTCGAAGCGATCAAAATATCTTTCGCCTCACAATCAATTTTCTGCGCAACAGCATTTACAACTTCGCGGGCATTACTCATTCCTTGAGCGCCAGTTGCGACATTCGCATTTTTAGAAATCACAACCACTGCTCGCGCCGACAAATCGGCGATGTTCTCGCGACTCAGAATAACGCTGGGCCCAGCAAATCGACTCTGTGTAAACACTCCAGACGCGGCGCAAGTTTTCTCGGCAACAACAAGTGTGAAATCGCTAGTCAAATCTTTGATACCGATATTGGCAACATACGCACCAAAACCTCTTGGTAACTTCACGACCTAAGCCTATTTTTTATTCGCGAAGTAATCAGCCAAATTGGCAAGTGTCTGCCTGATCGCTTTTTCGTTGCCTTTGATGTAGCCAGCGAGTTTCAAAGTCAGCGGTGATTTGCTTGTGCCGTATGAGAATTGTTCGGTGACTGTGGTGCCGCCAGTAGTCGGTTCAAGGATGTAGCGCCAAACATGACCACCAAAATGTCGCCACCCAATCTGTTTATCTTCTACAAATTCAACAACAGTATTTGTCATTTTGTATGGCACACCACGCTTCATGCTCATACCAAAAGTTGCGCCTTGCGAAAGTCTTTTCGGTGCTGCATCTTTTGCTGCTATAACAGAGCCGGAGCCATCGATTACGGCGTGCATCGCTGGGTTTGCCAAAAGTTCAAAGATCTCATGTGGTGTTGCGGGCACGAAGTGACTCGCTGAAACTATTTTATTTTTCTTGTCGTGTGCATTACTACTTGGTGTTTTCATGCGATTGATGCTAGGCGAGCGAAACGGCAACGGCTTCGCCGCAGCGTCGACCCGAATAGAGTGCACCTTGAATCGAACCTGTGTCACGATGGTCACCACAAATAAATAATCCATCCCCAAGTGAAACTTTTTGTTTCGGATTAAACGGAGGCAGTTGCGAAGGGCCGGCATGCGTAATTCGATAAGTCTTGATGTGTCGCCACGCATCAACCTGGGGTCCCCACCAAGTGCGTAGTTGATCGCGCGACATCTCTTCAAGATCTCCGTTAATTATTCCTGGCAGTGCAGCGACAATCAAATGTTGACCGGGGGGCGCATAACTTGGCGCAATATTGCTGAGCACTGCAGCGTTCAGAACCGGACCCCGACCAGTGCCGTCAAGCACAACAAATTTTTCGTGTGTTGGTGGTTCGTCTGCGGCAAAATAAACACAACCAGCAACTCGTGATGCAATCTCAGCAGTCTTTAGTAATTCACTCGAACTCGGCTGGTCAGTAGCAACAACAATTGCTTTTGCTCGCACCTGAGAATTAGCAGTCGAGACGATGCCTCGCTCAACACTAATCACGCGTGTGTTCAGAAAGATATTTTCAGATCCAAGATGTTTCGCCATCTGCTCGGGCAGTGCACTCATGCCATTAGTCGGTAGCGCACTTTGGCCTTCACTTAGTGACTTGAAAATAATTTCAAACATTCGCCGTGATGTTCGCAAATCAGGATCAAGTTGGATACCACCAAATAACGGGCGAAAAAATCGATCGATCATTTTTGAAGAGAATCCCAACCCGCGCAATGCAACAACAGTTGAGGTATCGGTACTGTTCAAAATTTTTGTTGCATCAGAGTGCATAACTCGCCAGCGCAACGCCGCGATTCGCAACTTGTCGGTCAGTGAACCGATTGGTGCAAAAACTGTCGCGATTGCACGCCGTGGTTCGCGAAATGGGTCGGTAACAACTGACTCTCTTCCGTTTCGTACTACCAGAGCGCCAGAACTGAACATCTTTAAATCAAGTGCAGACATATCAATTTGCGTTTTAAGTTCGGGATATGAAGTCAACAAAACTTGAAATCCGCGATCAAGTAAAAAGCCGTCGACTTTGTCGGTGCGAACACGTCCACCAACACCGTCTTGGGCTTCAATCACGATCACCGATCTACCGCGACTCTTAATCTGTCTCGCAGCAGCCAAACCCGCCAGTCCAGCGCCGATCACAACCGCCTCAACGCTGCCGGGCAACTGGTTCATTTGTTAAGTAGAGCTCGCAGTGCAACCTCAATTGTCGAATGTTTGAACACAAAGCCAGACTTCAGCAACTCGGCTGGCATCACTCGTTGCCCCGTGAACAATAAAGCATCTGCAAGTTCGGCACCGAGTAAGAGTTTTGGTCCAAATTTTGGTATCGGTAATATTGCAAGTCGTTTAAGTGCGCGAGCCAACGCCGTTGTGAAATCTGCATTTGTAATCGGGTTCGGTGCGGTCAGATTTACTGCACCGGAGACTTTGGCAGTCAGTAGATGTTCAATCGCGGCAAGTTCATCATCAAGCGAGATCCAACTCTGCCACGCCCGTCCATCACCAAATTTTCCGCCAAGACCAAGTTTGAACAGTGGCAGTTGCTTCTTGAGCGCACCACCAAGCGGTGTCAGCACGATTCCTGTTCGCAAATAAACTGTTCGCACCCCAGCATCTACCGCAGGTTTTGCTGCAGACTCCCATTGCTTGCAAATATCTGCCAAGAAGCTTTCGCCATTCTGCGATTGCTCAGTTAGTTGTTCATCACCACGGGGGCCATAGATTCCGATTGCAGAACCAGACAAAAACACGCTTGGTTTTTTTGCAGAGTTGGCAATTGTTGAAGCCAGTAGCGCGGTGCTCTTGGTTCGACTCTCAACAAGCTCTTGTTTGTATTTTGTTGTCCATCGTCGATCGCCGATACCAGCACCCGATAAATGAATTACCGCATCGGAGCCGTCAATAACGGATGCATCGATTTGCTCGGTCGCTGGGTTCCATTTACTTTCGTTTGCGTTAGGTGTTCGACGAACTAGTTGAACTACTTCGTGTCCTGCGAGCCTAAGTTTTTTAACTAAAGGTTTGCCGATTAGTCCGCTTGCGCCAGAAATTATTATTTTCATATAGCAGTAATGCTAGTTACTCAATGACAATAGGCACCGAAGTCACAACAGTATTTGGGCGATATAGCAGTCGAGCTTTTATTGAAAGCGCAGATTGATTGTGTAGCCACTGTGACCTAAGTGACGTCACAAACTCTGGAATAACCACAGTGATGATGTCATCACTGGCCTCGTCATCAAGCTGGTTAATTCGAGTCATTACTGAATCGGTGATATCTCTGAACTCGTCATTGATCATTTCTAGATCTACTGTCAAGTTGTGCTTTGCCCAGTCGGCATCTAATTTCGCACGTGCTTCGGGCGATTCAACAACTGACAACGCAAGTAACCTGTCTGGTCGCAAACTTTCGGCATACTTAACTGCCTGCAGAACACCTTTATTTACTGAGCCAACGAGTACTACAACTAGGTGAGTGTGCCTTGGCGCTACATAGCCTTCTTCAATTTTTAGAAACGATCGAACGCGAACGTAGTGGCGATTAATCGTCAAGAAGATTGCCATCATCGATGGAATAATGACCGCAGGAATCCACGCTCCATCGGTGAACTTGACAACTACGACTGTGCCTGCCACTGCCAATGTTGTCAGAGAACCAACTCCCGAGAAAAATGCCCTAACTTGCCAGCCTGGTTCTTTTAGTTTTCGGTGCCGAACAAGCATGCCGAATTGGCTAAGTGTGAAACCAGTAAATACGCCAACTGCATAAAGTGGAATCAAAGCATTAACAATGCCGCCGAATGCAATCACCAACGCCGACGCTGCTAAGCCTAAAAAGATAACACCGTTCGAAAAAACTAGACGATCACCGCGGTTAGCAAGTTGGCGCGGCAAATAATTATCTTTTGCGATTATTGATGAAAGTCTCGGAAAATCTGCGTATGCCGTGTTCGCTGCCAAGATCAGAATTCCGAAAGTTGCAAATTGGGTAATATAAAAGAAAATGTTTCTGCCGCCATAAACCTGTTCGGCCATCTGCGCCAACACGGTCACTTTTATGTTTCCTTCGTGATCTTTAAGCGGCTGAAGTTTTTGCGCGAGAATACTTAAGCCAAGAAATGATGATCCGAGAACTACAGCCATCCACATCAAAGTCTTCGATGCATTCTTTGCTTCAGGTTTTTCAAATGCCGGCACACCATCGGCGACAGCCTCGATGCCAGTTAAAGCAACCGCACCAGACGAGAATGCTTTAAGAAAGAAAAATATTGTCAGGGTTTTTTGACCCGAGAGAAGTTCTTGAGCAACTTCACCAGAATGGTCTATTGGTCCGAGATCTTTAAAGTAAACCTTGTACAACCCAACGATTATCAACGAAGCAAGGCTGACTATATATAGGTAAGTTGGCGGAGCAAAAAGTGCGCCAGATTCTTTCAAGCCACGTAGGTTTGCCAGTGTCACTATCAAAATAAATCCGACGCAGAGTGTCACTCGATGTGGCGCGAGACTGCTAAACGCCGAGACGATTGCGGCAACCCCGGCTGAAACCGAAACAGCAACCGTCAAAATATAGTCAATAAGCATTGATGCCCCAGCAACAAGCGATGG
>CAMAWU010000064.1 GCA_945862025.1 Ferrithrix thermotolerans DSM 19514
GCGCAACACTCGTTGGGCAAGAGTTGCTGTTTGCGAAAATCAATTCGTTGATCTCGTCAGACGGAAAAATAGATAAGAGCGTGATGTCGCCACTATGCGAACTAGCTAGCGAACTCGCAAACTAGCTCACTAACTAGCTCACTAACTAGCTCACTAACTAGGCGACTAATTTGTCGTCGTGACGACTGGCCCAAGAATCTAGAGTTCAAGTTCACCGACCTCAATGTGGTGCGTGAAATTTAAGTCGGCTAACGTTCGGGCAGGCGATATCAAAACAAAACATTTGGGGGATAAGCACATGAAATACGAATTTTCATACGGTGATCCGATTAGCGAAGAAGATGCTCTTGCCAAACTTCGAGAGATGGGATTACACGCATTCGCTTTTGACGTGGATACTGAAACCGATGAGCCTCTTCACTGGCACGAGTTCGAAGGTGCTGCATGGATCATTTCAGGCTCTGGTTCATTCGCCGATGAAACAGGTGCAGTCACCCAAGTAAAGGCTGGTTATCATTCTCGTTTTCCGGCGGGATGGTTGCATCAAGAGCTCGCAGGCACAAAAGTTCGAGTAGCTTTCGGGACAAATATTCCATTCAAACAATGGACTCATCCGATAAATAAAGAGCCAAGTATTCGTCCTGCCATACTTTGCTGATTAATCGGCTTCCGCTTTGCGGGTTTGCGGTTATTGTCCAAGTATGGCGGTTCGCGTAAAGCTCACTAATTGCGGGTCACGCTCTGTAATTTTTGCTCTCGTCGTCGCAGTTTCGTTGCTGACCGCTAGTTGTGGTTCAAGTGATGCAACTTCGCAAGTGTCTAGTGTTGTGCCGACCGAACCGACAGTTGCGTCATCAACATCAACGACAACTTTGACAACCGTTGCTCCTACGACGACTCTCTCGCCAGCGCAGTTATTATCCGTAAAAGTAGATTGGAATAAATTTTTTAATAATCTAAAACCATGCGGACCAGACTTCACTCGAAATTGTGTTCGTAGTGCCGGAACTGGGATCATCGGTGGTGAACCAATCGCTGCAACTTTGTCTTGCAATTGGGTTGAATACCTTAAAGATCAATGGGCCTGTGATTGGACAATTGATTTCTATAAATACGTGAATCAGAGCTGGTCGTTAGCGAGTTCTGTTTTGTCTCAGTTGCATGACGAGCCCCACACTGCATTTTTTGCCGAAATGACAGGCGATGGTGATACAGAATTATTTTTTGATGTTCGGTTAACCAGTTTTTTTGAGTCAGAAGTTTTAAGGTTTGTTGACGGGCGTTGGGTGCCTGCGACCTTTGATGGAGAGTCGGTTCTCTATATGGGTGGTTTTAACGAAAAGTCAGGGCAGATGGAAAGCGGTGTCAGTTTTGATCAGGGCGAGCCTTGCGATGTTCGCCGCTGGACACAACTTGTCTACACCTGGGATCAAACCGAGTTCAAAGCAACTTCCGGCCAAGATGAAAACAACAGGCCGATCTCACTCAAAGAAGCCCTCAAGTGCAACGACTAGTCACCTAACAAACCTCCACTGACCTTGCGACACCCATCTGGCATTATCTACCTATCACACACGAAGGGGATGGTTTCTAAAATGTCATTCAAAATAATTGTCGGAATCAGCATCGCAATTGCCGTAGTTATCATGTTTCCGTTTTTTGTGCTCATCCCAGTGTTATTGCTTCTCGCAATCGGTTCAAAAGTCAACTAGGTCGGTCTGGTGTCGTCGCGGTAAATGCTGCAAACTGTTCGACCGTAACCGTTGATGTGGCGAGTCTTGGTATAGATATCGGCAAGTTCTGATTGTCACGCCGAAGGCTTAAAGAGTTGTATAACAGCGGTGAAGTAGTGTTTTTTCAAGTAACAAGAAATCGGGGTGTGATGAGTCTTCAAGTTGAGTATGTCAGTCGGCTAACTGACGTGCTTCAACCTGTGGTTGATTATCTTCGCCAGCCTGTTGATCTGTTCGCAAAACAGCACATTGTTGTGCCGACCGCCGGCGTAAAGGCATGGCTGATGTCAGAAGTTGCCAAGCAACTTGGCACGAGCGGCATCGGCAAGACAGATGGCATTATCGCCAACGTCGAAATCGACTTTCCTGGTTCGTTAACCAAGTTTCTCAAACCAAATGTTTCTGATGAGAACGACCAGTGGCTTATAGAGAACCTGATGTTTCATGTGCTCGATGTAATTTCGACAGATGCACAATATGAAGAATTAATCAAGCGGTCAGGTGGTCAGTTGATTGCTGCGCGCGCAATCGCCGATCGATTCGATCGCTACCACGTTCGTCGCCCTGCAATGATTCGCCTGTGGGAGCAGGGCAAGCCCGCGGTCAGCCCAACTGCGCACAACCCAAACGCCAAGCAACTCAATGTCACCGATATGTGGCAATTCGAATTATGGAGTGCAGTTCGAAAACGCATTAGCCAACCGAGCCCGGCCGCGCGAAAGCCAGAGTTGTCTGCGAAAACGCCGAAACAGATTTTAGTAGTTGGGTTTCAGTCGTTGAGCCCTGGGCAAATTGATGCACTATTGCAACTCAAAGAACATGTCGAGATTCGAGTTGTGTTGGTTCATCCGTCGCCGGCGATTTCGAAAAAGTGGGCGGTGGCGGCAAGCTCGACAGCGGGTGCGGGTGCAAGCGCAACGATTGGCCTGATACCCGAACGCAACCCATCACCAGTAATGCCAACCGATATTGACCCACTCGTTAATTCGTGGTTGATGGGTTCACAAGAGCTAGAAACTTTGCTCGCGTCTCAAGGTGTCAAGTCAACACACTTGCAACACGCTGGAGTAACTGCAAAAACATTGCTCGGCCGAATGCAACACACGGTCAGTCAGCAATTGCAAGCAGGTAAAACTGAATTAGATATCTCAGATCGATCGTTGATGATTCATCGTTGTCATAACTTGGGACGACAAATTGAAGTGCTGCACGATGCACTGTTGCACGCGTTTAGTGATCTCAAAGATTTGCAACCTCACGAGGTCGTCGTCATCTGCCCAGACATTGCGACCGCGGCGCCATATCTAGAAGCGACTTTCGCACGGTCGATGCAGGTCGGCGATGGCGGGGGCGACATCGATAATAAGCGGACCATTAAATTGCCGTTGGTTGTTGCCGATCGCGGTATTCGTCAAATTAATGAAGCTTCAGCATTGCTCGCAAGTGTGATCGATCTTGTGCAATCACGATGCTCAATCGACGGGGTGCTTTCGGTTGCAACCTCGCCACTAGTTCTTGATCATCTTGGTGTCAGTGCCGAAGGTGTAGATCACTGGTATCGCTATGTCGAAAATGCAAATGTCAGGTGGGGCTTGACTGTTGAGCATCGAAAACTCAACGGATTAAACGCACCCGAAATAAGTGCACACACGTGGCGTGCTGGGCTCGAGCAAATGCTGCTGGGTGCACTAGTTGCCGATGGCACGCAAACTTTTTACTCGCTCGCAGTTGACGCGCTCGATGATGTTGATCTCTCTGACATCGACGAAATCGCGGCGCTAATTCGAGTGTTTGACGCGGTGCTGCAACTTTCTGAAATTACGACTCAACGTCTTACAGTCGAACAGTGGTGCGATGCAGTTGAAACGACAATCGTTAGTTTGTGTGGTGAAACCTGCGATGATCTTGCGACACCACTCAAGCAACTGAGTTCATTGCGAGCGTCAGCGGCTGGCAACACAGTTGAAGTTGAGTACAGCGATTTTGCAGCGCAACTAAATAACATGCTCAGCGATATTCCTGGTCGTCAGCCGTTGCGCACCGGTGCGATCACCGCTACTTCGATGATTCCGCTTCGTGGTGTGCCGTTTCGTGTTGTTTGTGTTGTTGGTTTCGATGAAGAATCTTTGTCGTCAAGCGAAGGCGAAGGTGATGATCTAATAGAGCGCCAGCGGATGATTGGCGACTCAGATGCTCGCCTTGATGTTCGCCGATCTTTGCTTGATGCAACACTCGCGGCCCAAGATCGTTTGATTATCACTTGTACAGGTCAGAGCATCAAAAATAATCAGCGTCTACCGCTAGCGACACCGCTTGCCGAGTTCGTTGATTTTGCTCGCCGGCTCGGCGTCGGTCAACACGCAACAAATAAACATCTCAGCGCAATTGAAATAGAGCACCCGAGGCATACCACTAGCGTGCGAAACTTCTTCAAAGATCAGGTGCAGTCGGAGATTGTTTGGTCGCATGACCAGGTCGCTCGACAAGCAGCGATCACATTAGGTGAGGCGATTAAAACTAAGCCACTACGCGTTGTTGATTTGCCAGGGCCTGTCGTGCTGACGCCAGAGTTGTTAGAAGACACCTATATAGAACCGTTAGATGTTTATTTGTATCAGACACTTGGGATATTTAGCTACCGCAAAAATGAGACAGAGACTCCCGCAATTATTCCCCTTGAAATAGATAAAAAAACTGCCGCGGGTTTAGCCCAAGAGTTATTGATGCTCACATCGGTTGATAAATCGCCTGACGCCCCAGGCACGTGGCAGGCCGAGGTTCGACGATCTGGTGTTGTGCCACCCGCTCCATTTGGCGATGAGGCATTTCAAGAAGTTGAAGATCTAGTTGATGCAATGCAGTCTGCACTTGCTGCTATGAATATTGATTTAGCCAAGCTTGCCCCTGTTGCTGTAAATATTGAAATTTCGCCAGGGGTCAAACTTGTGGGCGAAATACCGATGTGCACGCAGGGCGTAGAAATGGTCACATCTATTATCTGTTACCGCGACTACAGCAAGAAAGATTACGAGTACACGCCGGCTTTGCGTCGGCTTGCAATTCGGTTGCTGATTGCTCGTGCCGCTGGACTTCGGATAAACATGGGCTATGTTCTTGCCCGTCATGAAGATTGGCCAAATGATCTAAAACATATTGTTCGCCAACGCAAAGTCGTGCTCGGCGACTCAGTAACTCAAGACGAAGCCAAACAACGACTCGCAACACTATGCGAAATGGCTCGCATCGCACTTGTCTCACCGTGTGCAGCATTCGGTAAGACTGCCACTGCCGACAGTGACAAAATGCTCAGCGAATTTGATTTTTTTGTCTCTGGTGACGATTTCGGTGACTCAAGTGAGTTCGTAGTTTTTGGCGATGACCCAGTTTTTAGCGAAATCTTCTACCCAAAAAGCCCATTACTTAACTTTTGGAAGTTACACCAGTCGGTTCTTGGGCTGCCCGCCAAGGATAACCAAACGGTTTACACAGTCTCATGAGCACCAATACACCAAACATCGAACTCGACCTTGCAAACCAGGCACTAATTAATGGGCTAGTCGCCGAGGCCAGTGCAGGCACCGGCAAAACATATTCGGTCGCCGCACTGTTAGTTCGCGAGTTGGCGACTAAAGAAGACTTGCGAATCAGTGAAGTTCTCGTAACAACTTTTACACGTACAGCCGCCGCCGAGTTGCGTGATCGAATTCGTGGTGCCGCAATAGACATGTGCGAGCAATTACGAAACAATCAAGCAAAAAAAAATGATGTCGTCGCTCAGTATTTAATAAGTACATTTCAACACGACATTGCGGCAATGCTTAAACGCCTTGAGCGTGCTTTAGTTGAATTTGACAGTGCAACAATTTCGACAATTCATAGTGTGTGCACAAAAATCTTGCATCTTGCCGGTGTCAATCTGGGCAATGTCGGTGAAGATGACATGACAAGTCGAGTCGTTGCCGAAGTTGTTAATGACGCAATTATCTCTGGTGCGGTCGCTGGTTTCAATATCTCACGAATTGATCCAAAAAAGATTGCAGAAGTAATCACCAAATTATTGGCTGACCCATTTACTGAGCCTTGGTGTGACCCGGCCCAGAACCCATTTGATGACGGCCAACCAATATCAAAGAGTGACCAAAAGTTTTTAGATGAATATCTGCAGATGATTCAAGATTGTGTGGCGCGAGTGCAAGATGCGACGCTTAACCATCCAAGTTTTAATGATTTACTAAAGCGTGCGCACGATGTGGTCACTGACCCATCACGGGGCGCACTTATTGACGACATTCGGTCACGATTTAAGTTGGCAATCGTCGATGAGGCTCAAGACACCGACAAATTGCAGTGGACATTTTTCGATGCGCTGTTTCCGCCAGATCAAGTTGATCGGGCGTTGATCGCAGTCGGTGACCCAAAGCAAGCGATCTATGGTTTTCGTGGTGCCGATGTGCGGGCGTTTGTCAGCCGTGGCGACCCAATCAAGAAACGAACGTTAACCACAAATCATCGTTCAGACAAACCGGTTCTCGATTCGCTTAACGCTGCATTAGATGGTGCAATGTTTGGAGATGGCATTCCATATATTGCTGTCAACGCAAGCGATAACAATCGTGCCGCCCGATTTAGCCCAGGTGGCGCAGTCGAGTTTGTTGATGTTGGTGAAGTAACTAATAAAAAACGACTAGATACGCCGACGGCACGAGTCGTGCATGAACTCTTGACCGTTGGCAAACTTAAAATTGATGGCACCCAGCGCGATGTTGAGCCCCGTGATATTTGTGTGCTGGTGCGCACCAAGGCAACTGGTCGAGCGATTGAGCGCAAACTTAAACAGTTCAAGATTCCTGCTGTGAGTAACGGCACCGAATCGGTGATGCAAGGCGAAATAGCAGGCTATGTGCGCTCAATGTTTGAACTGATGGAGAGAATTACAGATGTTGGTCGCTCGCGCCGTCTGGCCGGCACGCCATTTTTTGGTTTATCTCTTCGTCACGAAGCCGATATCTCTGACGCAGAATTACAGCAGGTTCAGAATCGTGTCAGCCAGTTAAGAACAATTTTGTATTCAAGTGGTGTCGCCGCACTTGCAGGTGCGATTAGCTCTGACGATCAATTTATGACTCGGCTAACAAAAGGTCTATCGGGCGAGCGCAATATCACCGACTTTGCCCATGTGATGGAAGTTCTGCATGTGGCCAGCGAAGGCAAACCATGTTCACCAACTCGAATTCTTGAGATCTTTATGTCGCTGATTGACACAGATGAAACCAGCGATCTCGTCAGTCGGCGAGTCGAAAGTGATGTCGATGCTGTGCAGATTATGACGATTCATAGCGCTAAAGGATTGCAGTTTCCGTGTGTTGTGGTTGCCGACCTTTGGAAGCTGGATTCAAAAACTCGTGGGGCACCTGTGTTTTACAACCGAAATCAGCGTGTAGTTGACATCGTTCATGGATTAAGCGGCCCGACTGAGGCATCGCGGGCGGCTGCCAAGGCTGCCTTGAAGTTGGCTGAAGAAGGCGAGTTACGCCGATTGATGTATGTTGCGCTCACACGCACGATGCACCATTTGTCTGTGCTCGTCACTGAAGCCTCGGCGAGTTTGTTGTCGTCAATGACTCCGCAAATGCCAGCCAAGCGAGATATCGCGCGCGTTACTGGGCTCAAGAATTATCAGCCAAAAGTCGCAACACCTGACGCTAAAAAATTCATCTGTGCCGCCGCACCTGCAACTGTCACTCAGTCTTATCGCCGTACATCGTTTTCGGGTTTGATGGATATTCGCACCAAGTCGCAACGCCGCGACTTTTTCGACTTGCCGAGCCATGGCAATGATGAATATGCGATTGATGCACAAAGCACTGCGCCAGCCGACACTGCCGAATTGCGTGATGATCTGAAAGCATTCGCGATCCCGAATGTGCCGTCTAGTAAAAATGTCGGAAATCAGATTCACGATATTTTTGAAATTGTCGACACTTCGGTGCGACCATTGCGCGACGAAGTTGGTCGGGCGGTGCAACATGTTGCAAAATCAAGTTTGTTACGCGGCTATCACCAGCCACTTACAACAATGCTGACGCGCGCACTTGAGACACCGTTTGGCGGGGCATTTGGCGATGTGTGCTTTGCCGATATTGATCCGCAAGATCGGCTTGCCGAAATGGATTTCGAAATGACAGTTGCTCTATCTCAGGCAAATATATTGGCCAGCGATATTGGTCGAGTCTTGCTTAGCGTGTTGAGCCCAACAGATGTGCTGCGCGATTATGCAACAGCGCTTATTGATTCGTCGTTTGATATTTCAATCGCTGGATTAATCAACGGTTCGCTTGATGCGTTGTTGCGATTGCCTGGCAGCACACCCACACAGCCGTTGCTCGCAATCACCGACTATAAGAGCAACAAATTACATCGCGATTCAGAAGCGTCACCGATCGCAAGTTATTCACCGCTTCATGTTCAAGCCAAAATGGAAGAGGCTCATTACATTTTGCAAGCGCTGATCTATGGCACAAGTATCTATCGAATGTTGCGCTGGCGATTGCCAGAAGCAGACCACGATTCTTGTATCAAGGGCATTGCGTATGGTTTTATTCGTGGCATGGTCGGGCCAGATACGCCAACCGACACAAACGGTCATCGATATGGCGTGTTCACATGGCAGGCACCATCTGGTTTATGGCGCGCACTCAGTGATTTATTCGCCGGAAGCAAACCAGCGCAATGAACTTCGCCGATCTAAACCCATATCTTGACGCGCAAGTCGTCTCGGCTGGCGATGTCGCCGCTGCCAAAACTTTGATCGCACTTGTGGCTCGCAACGGCAAACCTCAGCCAGAACTAATGGGCGTTTTGTTGCTGTGTCTGGCTCTTCGCACACCGCGTGA
>CAMAWU010000065.1 GCA_945862025.1 Ferrithrix thermotolerans DSM 19514
TACTCGCACCAGAGATTGCAGTCGTGTTTGACACGAATGCAGAGACTGCTCGAGCGACTGCAAGAAAATTCATGCTGACGTATACGCGACTTCCAAACTATGCGAATAATTTAATTCGCTTGGGCTGGAAACAAGATCAAATAGTCGGCCCAGACAAAATGCCGTGCGATGCGCTAGTTGACGCAATCGTCGCATGGGGAACTCTTGACACAATCACGGCACGAATTAAAGCCCATCTTGACGCTGGGGCTTCACATGTTTCAGTGCAAGTAATTGACGCCGATCCACTCGCGTTGCCAATGCGTCAGTGGCGCGAACTCGCGACGACACTAGCTAATTTTGGCTAGCCGAGATTAACGGGAAGCGTTCGTCAGTTAATAAATCGCCGGGGCGCAATGAATTTGGTTCGAGTGGTGGCGAAGTCTTCCATGGGCGAGTTGCCCAAACTGCGTCTGTGTCAACGTACCGAAAACTAATACCGCGGCGTCGGCCTTCGTAGTCAGTGGTCGCTGGGGCGCTGTGCAGCGTTCGAAAGTGAAACGCGACGATGTCACCCGGCATCGCCGCAAAACTTTCAATGTCTGTTGATTCGTCAAGTAGTTGCGGCTCAGGAAATTGTTCGTAACCGCGAGCATCGTTGACATATGCAGTTTGATCCACAAACCTTCGCGGAATGAAATTTTTATCGAAGTCTCGTCGCGATTTTATTGTCCGCAGCGCGATTTTTTCGGGAATCGGATCAAGCGGTACCCACAAACTGACATTGTTGCTCGAATTGACGCCATAGTACGGGTCGTCGTTGTGCCACGGCGTGACCTGGTTGTTGCCGGCTTCTTTGACTAATACGTGTTCGTGAAAGAAACGACCCGAGGTTGTTTGCATTAGTTCAAGTGCAATTTGTGGAAGCGCGCCAGTTAACGCATGGTTTTTGTAAGCGTCAAATCGCGACCAGTTGACGTAGTCGTCAAAAAACCGTCCCTGCTTCGAGTTGGCCGCATATTCATTGGCCCAAGGCCCGGGTGATTGCATGTTTTGTTCAACCGCAATTGCAAGTTCGCCAAGCGCCTGATCGCTGACAACACTTCGTAACACGACAACGCCGTCACGTCGGTATTTTTCTACATCACCCGTAGTGACTAAATTATTTTGCACGTTCTAGTTTTAAATGCCAAGTGTTCGAAGTTGTAGTTTGCGCATTCCGGCAAGCCAGCGCTGATGCTCGGTTGCTTTCTTGGCAACAAATTGTGCAACTTCAGGATGTGGCAAAATTAAAAAAGTCTCTTCACGAAGCGTCGCCACAACGATCTCGGCAACTTGTTCAGGTTCGAGAACTACACCAGAAGCGCGAACAACATTTCCGTTGTCGGCAGCTGTTGCTTCATCTGAGCGTCGCAACATATTTGTGTTGACACCTTGCGGGCACAAGCAACTTACGCGCAGTCCACGGTTGCCGTAAGTGATTGAAAGCCACTCGGCGAATGCAAGAGCCGCATGTTTGGTCAGCGAATATGGGGCAGAACCAATTGCGGTAAGCAAACCTGCAGCCGACGCGGTGCTAACAAAATATCCATGACCAGCCGCCAGCCAATCGTCAATTAAATATTTCACAGCCCATCGGTGGGCATGCACGTTGATTGCAAACGATGTGTCCCATGCTTCCTCGGTGGTTGTGAGATCGGTGCCCATCGCCACACCAGCATTCGCATAGAACAGATCAATGAAGCCTAAAAATTGTTTTGACTTCGCAACCAGATCTGCATTCGCATGTTCAGTGGATAAGTCACACGCGACTGCGAGAGCCGAATTCGGACGCTTGGCATTTAAGTTTGCTACAACTTCATTCAAAAGTTTTTGATCACGATCCGCTAACACCACCCGCGCCCCATAATTATGAAATGCTTCGGCGACTGCTTTGCCGATGCCATTTGCGGCGCCAGTTACTACTGTGTTTTTATCAATAAGTTCCACATTGTGATGCTAGGCACAAGCGAGCAAGACCTGCGACTTACATTGCCGGCAATGACTAATATCGCACACGCTTCTGACATAATTTGGTGGCAAAGACGGTGTCTCGTGCGCGCCCGCACTAGCCTTCGGAATAGTAATTAGTTAATAACTAGTTTGAGAAATGTGAAAGAGGAATACTAAATGAAAGATTCTCGCGAAACAGCAGTAATCAGCGAAGCCCTTAGCGTTATTGACAAGGCGCTCGGCGAAATGTTGCAGCGCGAACTTGTTTCAACTGGCGAAGTCGCAGACCTGTTATTAGATGTTCGGTTACTGCTTACTAATACCGAGATACCTACTGCGACTGAAGTTTAAATAACCCGCGCAATTGCGCCGTTAGTTAAAGCAAGTTCAAAACTAGGCGGGCGACAATGCCCATCACAGCGCCAATAATTGCGCCGGCAAAAATATCGCTGGCATGATGAATTCGCACTGCGACTCGACTCAACGCAACGACCGTCGCCATGCTGAACCAAAGCGCGATTACTGGCCCAGTTGACCAGCCAGTGAGTACAACCGCGGCGAAAAATGCCGAACTGGCGTGTCCGCTAGGAAAACTCGAAGTGCGTGGTTTACGAATTCTGAAACGTGCATCGCCTTTGACTGTTGGTCTCTGGCGTTTGAAGAAAGGTTTGATGCCCTGATTAAGAATCAGGCTCTCAATGCCCATTAGCGCCGAAAGAATTAGTGCTTGCTTGATGCGAGTGTTATCGGCAACTGCGCGCACAATGCCGACGATGTGCCACAGCAGACCAAAATCACCGAGAGCCGTCGCGCAATTGAAAAGCCAAATAGTTGGCTTGAAGTTACGCGTTGGCTCAAGAAAACGGTCAACTCGCTGATCAAAAGCGTGGAACTTTGCGCGGCGTGACTCATTCATGAGATATTTCTAGTCTCTCGGAATCACTGGGTATAGTTCTGGCGCTTTAATTTTTGCCTGTGAGTCATCGCCACCAAATGCGGGGCACCATTGTTTGAATGCGCAAAAGTTACACAACCCAGATTTGTTGGTGGCGAAAATGCCCGACTGGCAAGACTCTGCAATTTGATCAAATGTTTTAATTGCTGCAGCTTCGCATTTGATATTTGATTGCGTCGTGACTTCTACTTCAATTGGGGTACTTGACTTCAGATACATCAGTCGAAGTTTTTTTGGCAGTTCGCCACGTACACGCAAACATAAAGATGCATAAAGATGCATGTTGTCCATTTTGTTTGCGCCAAATCTTGCAGATGGTGTCTTGCCGGTCTTGTAATCACTAATAACTAGCTGATCATTTTCGTCATATTCAAGCCGATCAATGATTCCGCCAAGCACGAATTTGCCAAAGTCTGCTTCGAGTTTTAATTCAAGGCCGATTACTTTTGTGTTTCGCGGGTTCTCCATGCGGTAGTAGCCATTCAAGATTTCACGCGAATCTTTGAAGAATGCGTCGCGAGCATCGTCGCTCAGGCCGAGTGCAATAAATCTGACTGATGATTCGTATTGAGTTTTAGTAACTTCAAATGCTTCAAGCGCCGCTTCTGGGGTGCGCATTTCTGAGTCGTGGGCGAGCAACAACTCGAGCACTTTATGAACGAAGTTGCCTTTGACTAAATGGATCTGTGGTGGCTCAGGCAGTTTTTCAATTGATGCAAAACGAAATTGCATTGGGCATGTGCGAAAACTACTGATGCGTGAAGGGGATAATGTCAATGGAATTGGATAAACAGATTGTGACACTAGTTGTTCAATCTACGCACTATTCGTTTGTTGATGTTGCGTTATCAGATGCGAGTTTGTCAACTTCGCTGATGAGTGAGGCGAGGCGGTCGGGTTGCTGCATTGGGCCAAAGTGTCCAACATCTGACCATTGGATGAACTTCGCGTTCTGAATCTCTTTGGCGATTAATTCGGACCACGCAGAAGGTTGATTCGGCGCAACAGCGCCGGCGACGACCCAAGTCGGAACTTGGAGCAGGTGAAGTTGATCCCAAGTTTGATGTGCGGCTCCAGTTTCATATGTTCGTGCTTCATGCTCGGGAAGGCATTTGAGTACTACTGAACGCTGTTTAGTTTTTGTATCTTCGATGTCATTGAATCCGTACTCGACATAGGCACGAAGAGATTCGTTTTTGAACACGTCCATTGGCGGTTTTGAAGAATAATTCGCTAACGCTTCTTCTCGCGATGCAAATGTTGTGCGACGGCGACGAGCACCTTCGACGAGTGGGCTTGGTGTATGCAAATCTTTGGATGCCTGACGAAATGTGGCTGGAAAAATAATAGGTTCATAAATAATCAGCGCTTTAAACAGTTCGGGTGCTATCAGCGCGGCCATAATTAAGGCTGCACCACCCATCGAGTGCCCAACAGCGATTATTCGGCCGTGACCGCGAAGCGAATTGGCAACCGCAAGTGCGTCATCACAATAGCCTTGCCACTCGACCTGCCAGTCTGAGTTCAACTTTGAGTCGCCGAAGCCTCGATAGTCAAATGATGTGCAGTCGAATTTGTTTTTTAGAAAATTAACAACTGGATCAAAACATCGACCATGAAATCCTGTGGCATGAGACAATAAAACCTGGCGGTTGGCGCTGGACTTTGAGGAATAGTTATAGACGCTTAGTTGTATCGAGTCCGAAGATTCGATGAAGGTTCGACTCGGCATTTCAATATTCATATTCTTGCATTGTGTCAGGTCGTTCAACTATGATGTTCGAATGGCTACAAAGCGCAAACCGACAAAAACAACCGCAAAGAAAACAACCGCAAAGAAAACAACCGCAAAGAAAACCCCTGCAAAAAAAGCAGTATCAGGTGGGTCAACTTTGAAAATCAAAGATCTCGTTGAGGTTGCTAAGCGAGTCGAAGAATCAAAGCCAAAAGCCAAGTCTCCAGCAACAAAAAAAGGCGATTTTGACCTTTTGGCGATGTTGACTAAATGGTTCAAAAAGTTAGTTAACCAAAAATAGGTTCATCGCGGCGATGCCCGTGATAAATGTTGCATTGAACTGGTAGTACGAACTACCGTATGTCAATGGCCACAAAATCAAAAAAAGCACGTAAGAAATCATCAAAAAACCGCGCATCTAAAAAAGTAGCGAAGAAGACCGCCAAAAAATCCGCGAAAAAGACAGCCAAAAAATCGACGAAGAAGACAGCCAAAAAATCCGCAAAAAAGACTGTCAAAAAAACCGTAAAGAAGACAGCTATAAAATCGGCGAAGAAGAAAGCCGGCAGTAAAAAAGTAACTCGTCCACGGAACCCGCTTTTGGCGATAAAAGATGTTGGTGGGATCGTCCGTTATCACGCAAAGAAGCAGCCAGATGCGTTGTCGCTTGTGCTGGGTGACCGCACTCTGACATGGGCGCAATTACTTTCACGCTCGGCACAAGTCGCACAGGGTTTAAAACGAGCCGGAGTAAAAGCCCAGGATCGCGTTGCGTTTTTGGATAAAAACGGCATTGAGCACTTCGAAGTTTTCTACGGATGTGCGTTACTCAACGCAGTCAGTGTTGATATCAACTGGAGACTCGCAGCTCCAGAAGTATTATTTATTGTCAACGACTCGCAGGCCGAAGTGCTAATCGTCGGCCAGGAGTTTGTGCCAGTGCTTGATGCAATCATTGGCGAACTGACTCGGGTCAAAACAATCATCGTGATTGGCGGACACTCGAACCACGACGATTATGAGCGATGGGTCAATGCTCAATCGGCGACCGATCCAAAGGCGCCGACTAAGAGCAGTGATGTTGCGTTTCAGTTGTATTCAAGCGGCACCACTGGTCGACCAAAGGGTGTGATGTTGACTAATGATAATTTCTTTGCACTTCTTCCTGCTGCGCAAAAAATTTGGCATATGTCTGAGAAAACGATAAATCTTGTGGCGATGCCGCTATTTCATATTGGTGGTGGTGGTTGGGCAACGGCAGGACAATATTGTGGCGCGCGCTCAATAATTATGCGCGATATCAATCCTGCAGAAATACTTGCGTGGATTGAGAAGTATCGAATTACTCACGCGTTTATGGTGCCTGCGCTGTTGCAGTTTGCACTTGCAATGCCAAATATTGGCACAACAGATTTCTCGAGCCTTGAACTAATTGCTTACGGGGCATCACCGATTTCTGAATCAGTTCTTGAAGGTGCGATTAAGGCATTCAAGTGTCCGTTTATGCAGGTCTATGGGTTGACAGAAACGACGGGAGTTGTGACGGTTCTTGGGCCAGAAGACCACGACTTGAGTTCAGCCAATAAAGGCCGCTTGCGTTCGTGCGGCAAACCGTTTACGGGCATTGAGTTACGAATCGTAGATTCGGACACGGCTAAAGATGTTCCGCTCGGAGAAGTTGGCGAAATTTGGATTCGGTCTCGTCAAGTAATGAAGGGCTATTGGAATATGCCTGAAGAGACTGCGAAGTCAATCGTTAAGGGCCAATGGTTCAGATCAGGTGATGCTGGATACTTCGACAAAGATGGCTACGTTTATATTTTTGACCGAGTTAAAGACATGATTGTGTCTGGTGGCGAAAATGTTTACCCAGCAGAAGTTGAGAATGCGCTGATGGCTCATCCGGCTATCGCCGACGTTGCCGTGATCGGAGTGCCTGACGAAAAGTGGGGCGAAGTGCCAATGGCGCTCGTCGTGCGAAAACCAGACACCCAAGTTACCGAGAGCGAGATTCTTGCATTCGCCCGTGAGCGTCTTGCTGGGTTTAAAACTCCGAAAACAGTTGGCTGGATAGAAGTTTTGCCGCGTAACCCAAGTGGCAAGATTCTTAAGAAAGATCTTCGTGAGCCATACTGGAAGGGTCACACCCGTCGAGTTAATTAGCTCGAATTTACGGTCCCTTAAAATCGGCTCAAAATAGAAAGCATTTTTATGAAATTGTCAATGATGATTAACTACATTTCTGATTTTCAAACATCAGCCAAGCGGGTTGTTGAACTTGAAAAGGTAGGTCTTGACATTGTTTGGATCGCCGAGGCATACAGCTACGACTCAATATCGCAAGTTGGTTATTTGGCTGCTGTTACAGAGCGCGTGCAAATTGGTACCGGCATTATCAATGTCTATTCGCGAACTGCTGCATTAACTGCAATGACAGCAGCGGGTTGCGACTATGTCAGCAACGGTCGATTCATTTTGGGACTTGGCGCCTCAGGGCCACAAGTTATCGAAGGTTTTCATGGCATGCCATATGAAAAACCGATGCAACGAACAAAAGAATACATTGAAGTTTGTCGCGAAATCTGGAAGCGTGAGAAGCCACTTAGTTATGACGGCAAGACTGTGCAAGTTCCATTGCCGGCTGGTCAGGGCACCGGTTTAGGAAAGCCGCTTAAGTTGATTAATCACCCAGTGCGTTCTGAGATTCCGGTTTGGTGGGCATCACTTAAAGATAAAAGCGTTGAAGCAACTGCAGAAATGGCAGATGGTTGGATGCCTGTTTTCTTTTTACCAGAGAAGTTTCAAAATGTCTGGGGCAAGTCGCTTAAAGCAGGTCAAGCAAAACGTGATGCTTCTATGAAGCCACTTGATATTTCTGCGGGCGGAATGTTGCATATTGATGAATCACTAACACCCGAAAAACAAAATGAGATTTTAGATTTTGCTCGCCCAAGTTATGCACTGTATGTCGGTGGCATGGGCGCTCGTGGCAAAAACTTTTATAACGATATTTGTCGCGACTACGGCTATGAAAAAGAAGCGGTTGAGATTCAAGATCTTTATCTTGAAGGCAAGAAGAAGGAAGCCTCTGCTCTGATCCCGACCGAGTGGTTACAGTTGTCGAATCTTGTGGGTCCGAAAAGTTTTATCAAAGAGCGACTTGGTGCATTCAAAGAGGCGGGAGTAACTGTGTTGCAAGTTAATCCGGTTGGCCCAGACCCAGTGCGCGAAGTTGAAATGCTCCGCGGAATTATTGACGATGTCTGAGTTCCTCGCTTAGGTTTTTTCGAACCGTACGAGTTGCAAACAAATAAATAAGCGAAGCACAAACTGCGAGCAATGCGAACACGGCAATAGTGCCGCGTGCGCCAATGTATTCAGAGACAACTCCTGCGAGCAAACTGCTCAACCCGAGTGACAAAGTAATTAACGCAAAGTCGCCGGCAAGAACTCGACCACGCATTTCGTCTGGGCAACGCATTTGCAATCCATATGTTGAAAGTGTCCATTGCGCGCCACCACCCAAGTGTGCAAACCCGATACAAACGCAGGCGACAATAAAAAATGGTGACGCAGCAGCGGCGAGATATCCACCAGCAAATCCCAGACCAGCAACACCACAGACGAGAATCACTTTTGATAAATCATTTTTGACAAACCGTGCGGCCAATAGCGGCCCGAGTGCACTACCTAAGCCGCGCAGTCCGAGCATGATTCCGCGACCTGCGTCGCCACGATTGAACGAGTCAGCGGCAAAAACTGCAAGTTGACTGACGACTCCAGCGCCGACGGCAAATGTCATCTTTGACATCAATAGCGACATGATTGCTGGATCAGATTTTGCGAGGTGTAGTGCTTCGTGCATATCTGAAATCGGACGGATTTTTTTACTGTGATTTGCCGCACGAGC
>CAMAWU010000066.1 GCA_945862025.1 Ferrithrix thermotolerans DSM 19514
TCAAAGTGGGATGATCTTCTCGCACGAGACACATCGGGTGCTCTGCTTAACAAAATGAACACAACTGTTGATGGTGAGTTTCAGAGATACACAATCGAAGACGGCAACTACATTCGCGAAAATTTCTTTGGACCAGACCCAAGACTGCGTGAGATGGTGAGCCACCTAACTGATGACGATTTGCGATTGTTGCCACGTGGTGGCCACGACTATCGCAAACTTTACGCCGCTTATCGCGCCGCGATAGAAAACACAGGATCTGGTCGTCCGACAGCAATTCTGTGCAAGACAGTTAAAGGTTGGACGCTCGGTGATGAGATCGAAGGTCGCAACGCAACACATCAGATCAAAAAAATGACAAGTGCACAGTTGAAGACACTTCGGGATCGTCTGCATTTGAACGAAGAAATTTCGGATGCCGCACTTGAGGCTGACGAACCACCGTATTATCGCCCACCTGAGGACAGCGTTGAATATCAATACATGATTGAGCGCCGACGCGCACTCGGTGGTTCAATGCCACGGCGTAGCACCGTTGCACGAAAAGTTTTAACTTTGCCGAGTGATGACGCGTTCAAAGAATTTGAAAACGGTAGTTCTTCACAAAGTGTGAGTACGACGATGGGCTTCACACGATTGTTGCGCAATCTTGCGCGCGACAAAGATTTCGGCGAGCGCGTCGTGCCGATTATCCCTGATGAAGCGCGAACATTCGGTATGGACTCGATGTTTGGTGAACTAAAGATTTACGCCTCGCAAGGTCAGAAATATGAACCAGTGGATCACGACATGCTTTTGAATTATGCCGAGGCTGTAGATGGCCAGATTCTTGAAGAAGGAATCACCGAGGCCGGAAGTCTCGCGAGTTTTATTGCCGCTGGTACCAGTTATGCAACTCGCGGTGTACCAATGGTGCCGTTCTACACGTTCTACTCAATGTTTGGTTTTCAGCGGGTCGGCGATTTGATTTGGCAGGCAGCTGATGCACGCACCCGAGGTTTTTTGCTTGGCGCAACTGCTGGGCGAACAACTTTGCACGGCGAAGGTTTGCAGCATCAAGACGGACACTCGCTGTTGTTAGCAAGCACCGTTCCGGCTTGCCGCGCATATGACCCGGCATTCGCCTACGAAGTCGCGACGATTGTTCGTGAAGGTATCAAAGAAATGTACGGCGATAAACCAAGTGATGTTTTCTTCTACTTGACTCTTTACAACGAGAACTATCAAATGCCAGCAATTTCAAACTCACCAACGATTACCAGCGAAATTATGCAAGGACTCTATTTATGGAAGCAAGCGCCAAACACGAAACACAAAGCAACGATTTTATTTTCGGGGTCAGCGCACGCGGCTGCAAGTGCTGCGGCTGCTGAATTATTAGAGAGATACGAAGTTGGCTGCGAGTTATGGTCAGCAACTTCTTATAAGACACTGCGTGAAGAAGCTCTTGAAGTTGAGCGATGGAACAGACTTCATCCAGAGCAAACCGAACGTCAATCTTTTGTGGCAAAACAATTAAACAACGGCGACGGACCAGTCGTTGCGGTCAGTGACTTTATGCGGATGGTGCCTGAACAGGTCGCGAGATTCATTACCAAACGATCATTTACTCCACTTGGCACCGACGGAATGGGGCGAAGCGACACTCGCGCTGCATTACGCCGACACTTCGAAATCGATGCACCGCATATTGTGGTTACCGTGCTGCATCAACTTTCGCAATCAGGTGTTATCAAACCTGAATTAGTTGCCGAAGCGATTCAACGGCACGGTCTTGACCCAGACATAGCTTTCTCACTACATCAATGAGCAGAGTTTTATTTATCACAGGCATCGAAAGTGCTGACGCGTTATTGAATCGTGACGGTACGGCTCTAATGATCGGCATGCTGTTAGATCAGCAAGTGCCGATGGAGTGGGCATTTACTGGGCCATATACGATTCGTAAACGGCTCGGACACTTAAACCCGAAGCGAATCGCGGCAATGAATGTCGACGAATTTGTCACAATCTGCTCTGAGAAGCCGGCGATTCACAGGTTCCCTAAATCAATGGGGACTCGAGTGCACCAACTCTGTGTTGCTTTGACGCAAGATCACGGCGGAAAAGCCGAAAATGTTTGGAAAGATGTGCCGGATGCCGAAGAGTTGATGAAGCGGCTTCGCAAACTACCTGGTTTTGGCGAGGAGAAGGCGCAAATATTTATAGCGTTGCTTGGCAAACGATTCGGTGTGCGCCCGCGTGGATGGCAGAAATTTGCTGGTGTTTTCTCAGACAAGCAGCCCCGCTCGGTTGCCGATATCTATTCTGCGGCAACTTTGTTAAAAGTTCGTGGATTTAAACAAATGCAACGCGCACTAGACCACGACAAGCAAGACCGGCCAAATCGGCCGAACCGGCCGACCCGACAAATAGCCAAGAAGCCGAAATGACAACTCTTGTTACGGGTGGCGCTGGATATATCGGCGCACACACAGTGCGGGCGTTGAAAAATGCCTCGCGTGATGTCGTAGTACTCGACACCCTTGAACGGGGCAATAAACAAGCAGTGCTCGGCACGAAGTTGATTGTCGGCGATATCGCCGATCAAAAACTTGTCGCAAAAATTTGTCGTAAATATAAAATCACTAGCGTCGTCCACTTTGCGGCCTACAAGGCAGTTGGCGAATCAATGACTCACCCAATGAAGTATTGGCGGAACAATGTTGCGTCGACAATTAAATTGTTAGAAACATTGATCTCGCAAAATATTTATCAATTTGTTTTTTCTTCGTCGGCTTCGGTTTATGGCACGCCCAAAACATCACCAACTACAGAGAACGAATCGACGAACCCAGAGAGCGTTTACGCCGAAACTAAATTGGCTGTTGAAAATATTTTAAAGTCACTCACAGCTGATGGTTTGAACTCGGTTAGTTTGCGCTATTTCAATGCGGCCGGTGCGAGCAGTGACAACAAAATCGGCGAAGACTGGACGACCTCGCAGAACCTGATTCCAAGAGTGATGCGTGCGTTGTTGGACGACAAATTCAAATTTGAAGTTTTCGGCAATGACTATGCAACCCCAGATGGCACGTGTATTCGTGACTATATACATGTTGAAGATTTGGCAGTTGCCCATGTCAAGGCACTTGAATATCTAGAGTCGGCCGGAAACACAATCGCCTGCAACATTGGCACAGGTAACGGCACATCAGTCACACAGTTACTCGAGATGGCGGAAGAAGTTGCGAAACGAAAAGTGCCGCACACAATTGGCGCACGCCGAGATGGTGACCCAGTGAGCGTTTTCGCCGACGCGACTTTGGCGCGCAAAGTTTTGAATTGGCAATCAACTCATGATCTTCGAAGCATTATTGAATCGGCGTATAACTGGCACAGCACTCACCCAAATGGGTTTCGCTAGAAACTAGACGGGCATATTTGATCGTTGCCGATCAAGCCATCCGAGCAAAACTGCGATTGCTCTAGGGTCGTGACGAAGCCGGTGGCCAGCACCAGGAATAATTTGCAAATCTGCTGACCCGTGTGCTTCAGCGAGAACTCGAGAATCAGCCGTCGGTACGCTTTCATCGTCGTCGCCATGCAGCAGCAATAACGGTCGCGGCGCAAATCTTCGAGCAGCATCTGTTGGTCGAAACCGGCGCAACTCACGACTCCACTCGTCGTACGACTCAGGAAACTTTGGGTTGTGAATTGCCCCAACTTCACGAGCATGCTCGAGAAACCTTCGCGGCTGTGCGGCCCAGTCGTCAAAATCTGCGTGCGGGCCAAGCAATGCACATCCATTAACTCGCGGATCATCAGCACCAGCACAAAGTGCCAGCGATGCACCAGTGTTGGTGCCAACTAGCCAAATGCCACTGGGTGAAACTTGTGCAACTAGATGATCAATTGCCGCTCGCAGATCATCAATCCAACCTTGCATTGAGAAATCACCGCCACTTTTTCCACATCCACGAAAAGTAAAAGTCATTGCCGCCCAACCAAGTTCGTTAGCAACTCGATCAATTAATTCTGGAAACGTACTCGCCGAATGTCGTGCATCATTTAATGCAACTGGAAACCCGTGACACAATAACATTCCGGGTAACGCACCTGTTTTACCAGAAGGTTTTGCGAGATAACGCTCGATCGAAATATCTCCCGATTGAAACTCACCGTTCACTGTGACGACAGGCGTTCAGTAATTAGGCGCGAGGTTTGCGATGGCGTCGTACCTTGGCAGAAGTGGCAAGTTTGTAACCGCGATTACGAGCCTCAGGAAGAGTGTCAGGCGCAAAACAAAGACCAACTTCTTGATTGACAATGTCATCAATTATCTCTGCATAAGTCTCTGCATCTAGGGTGTCAACGTCGTATACCAATTGCGTTCGTTTGTCGCCGAGAAAACGCGTATGGGCAAACTTTGTGGATCTTTGCATACGACAAATCTAGCCGTCGCTTCGTTTGGCCCGTCGCAATCTGCTTAATATTGTCACTATGGCTGATGCGCAAACTAAGCCAATAAAAATTGATTTCTTCTTTGACATCATGTGCCCATGGGCGTACCAAACATCTATCTGGATTCGAGAAGTACGACGGACAATAGATCTTGATATCAATTGGCGCTTTTTCAGTCTTGAAGAAATAAATCGCGAAGAGGGAAAGAAACATCCATGGGAACGCGAACTCGCCTACGGATGGACACCGCTTCGAATTGCTGCGTGGCTGCGACGAATTGATATGGATCTTTGCGACGACTGGTATTTGGCTGCCGCGCGTGCCCTGCATGAACACGGTTTGCGACCCTACGAGGAAGCAACTGCTCGCGAACTTCTTCAAAGTATTTCTGCTCCAGACAACACCTGGGACGAAGCAATCGCTGATAAATCAACTCATGACGATGTCCGCCACGACCATGAAGAGTCAGTTGTGAAGTTCGCGGCTTTTGGCGTGCCGTTGATTGTGTTCGAAAATGGTCGTGGTGTGTTTGGCCCAGTCGTCGTGCCGCCGCCACTCGGCGACGAAGCACTTAAACTTTGGAGTCTGATGCAGAGTTATAGCGAAATACAAGGTCTCTATGAAATAAAGACCCCAAAGACACAAAACGATCTTGAAAATATCGCAAATGTTTTCTCACCGTACTTGAAAGCGCGTGAGTGGCGAACTGTGCAGACACCGGCGCCATGAGCGGAAGCGACTATAAAAAGACTCTCCAATTATTATTCAATACTTTGGCGTCTATACGCAACCTCTGTACTGGCTTGACTGAGTCACAATTCAAAACACCGACTCAATGCCCAGGATGGTCCGTGCAAGACAATCTTTCGCACATGATCGGCACAGAAAAATCTATGGGCGGTCAGGGCTCAACAACGCATCGGGCTACTTCGCTTGAGTTTGTAAAAAATCCAATTGGAGAAATGAACGAGCACGAGGTTGACTCTCGTCGCTCACTGACTGGGACTGAAGTTCTAAAAGAATTTGATCAAGTGATGTCTAGTCGCCGCGCTCAACTCGAGTCAGAGCCCGAAGAATATTTCACCAGGGAAACGATGACCCCGACGGGCAAAGGCACAGTTGCTGATTTTTTGCATATTCGGGTGATGGATTGTTGGGTGCATGAACAAGATATTCGGCGAGCATTAAACATCGCTGGAAATGAAAATTCTGCGAGTGCCGAACTTACAGTTGACCGACTGTGTCGAACCCTGCCGATTGTCATTGGTAAACGAGCAGCCGCACCTGAAGGATCGTGTGTGGTCATTCACATCACTGGACCAATTGTGCGTGAGATTGCAATTACTGTCGTTAATAGTCGAGCAACCGTTGTCGCACAGTTGAGCAAGCCACCAGTGATGGAACTATTTTTTGATAGCAACACTTTTGTTGAACTTGCAACAGGTCGCGCCACAGCAGACGAGACACGCGCCAGATGGAAAGTCACAGGTGACACAGATCTCGGTGAACGGGTTGTTGGCTCAATAAATATGATGATCTAGCCAGCATAAGCACGAGTTTCGCTATCCTTAAGAAGTCATGGTGTCGCCTAACTTCGACCCCGCAGTCGTTCAACAAAAACTTGCAGATTTAGTGAGACGCGATGTCGAATTCGCAAGGCTCGCAGAAGCCCGTGAGCAACAGCGTCAACTTTCAACTTACGGATCAGTTCGTGAATATCAGTTTCCGCCGAACACAACTCAAGTTCATGTCACAAACTGGGTGCACGGTGGATGGTTGCGTCCAGTGCGATTCGTCTATCGAAACATTCCACGGCCATTACGAAAATATTTGAAACGGTTTTGGACATGAATAGTTTTGTGGTTTTGACAGACGCACAAGATGCGACTCTGGACGACCTTCGACTAACACACAAATCACTCGTACTTTCTGGTGCACATCAACTGACTTGGGTAGTTTTCGGTGCCGTTCCAGACATTGTTAAAAAGCTACGCAAACGTTTATCTTTCGGGCGAGTGAAAATCGTTACCGAAATTGATGAGCCAGTCAGAACTGATCAAGCAAATGACGCACTAATCGTATTTCTTGATGCTGGAGACGCGTTGCAACGCGAGTCTTTGCTTATTGTTGGTGATTTTATTTTGGCAGAGCCGGATGTTGAACTTGTTTACGGCGACTCTGGGCATCCAACCAACGAAAAAGTTGAACCACTGAGTTTCGCAAGACGCCCAAGTTGGTCCCCGGAAAGACTGCGCGCGCACTGCTACGTCGGCCCAACCCTGATTGCTCGCCTTGACTTCGTTAGTCGTATTGGTGAACTCAAAGACTTGACTCTGCGTCACTCGCACGATCGCGCACTGCGATTATCCGAGAATGCAAAAAAGATTTCACGAATCGCCGAAGTGCTCACTATTGCAAAGTCAAACGACTCTCGCCCATCAGCATCTCTTGAAGCGGTTATTGATCACTGCCAGCGACAAAACATCGACGCCGAATGTGAGTTTGATGCGAATGTTCCTTGCGTGCGTGTGAAAAGACGCTTAATAAAGCAACCTACAGTTGCAGTAATCGTCGCCACACGCGGCACATCTGCTGAGGTTTTTGGAGAACAGCGTGTGCTGGTTGTTGAAGCTGTGCGCAGCCTGTTTGAAAGATCGACCTACCAGAACTTCAATGTGGTCGTCGTTGCTGACACACCCACTCCGGCCAGTGTCATTCAGAAATTGCAAGATCTCGGTGGTGAGCGATTAGAAATTATAAATTATGACCGACCATTTAATTTTGCTGAGAAAAATAATCTTGGTGCAATGTCTTGTGAATCAGATCTAATTCTTTTGCTCAATGACGACACCGAAATCATTACCGACGATGCGCTTGAAGTCATGGTGGCGATGTTTAATGACCCACAGGTCGGCGTTGTTGGCCCGATGTTGTTGTTTGAAGACTCAACAATTCAGAGTGCCGGACATATCTTCAGCCCAGACCCAACCGATCTGTATCGTGCGCGAAGCCCAGAAACTTCTGGTCCACAAAATCTTTTACGAGTACAACGCGAGGCATCAAGTCTGATTGCTGCGTGCATGTTGATTCGTCGAGACGTCTTTGAACTAGTCGGCGGACTTTGTCTAGGTTTCCCCGGCAATTGGAACGACATAGATTTCTGCCTGAAGGTCCAACTTGCTGGCTATCGCGCGATCTTTACTCCGCATGCACATTTATTTCACTTTGAATCAAAAACTCGAATTGCAAAACGAGTTGACGCCGAAGTCGGCAAACTCGGCGCACGATGGGGTTCGGTGCTTGATGATGACCCATATTTCAATCCACGATTACAGCGATATACAAATATTTGGAAAACCGATTCAACCTCTAAACGCTCAACCGACGAGGCCCTGGCGATCTAACTGTTTCAGTTTTTGGCGACTGGCCCGACAGCGCCGATGGCATCAAAATATTCAAGGTGCGCTTGCACCACATGTACAACATCAACATCTTCTAAAATATCGATGCGATTTTTCTCTGCAGCACCGAGTAGGTATGCCGTTACTGTTTCTTCGCTGATCACAATCTCTTCAACGATGTCTTGACGGCGGTCAATTACTCCAAGTGGTTGCAGTCCCTTGTCGTGCAACCAGCGCATATGAAACACAAGTAGTTTGCGTAATTCTTCAAAAGTCAAACGGGCCTGTGATTCGCTTGGCAGACGATCGGCAACATATTTTGTGGCCTGTTCAAGTTCGTAAACTGCCCGTGGCGCAAAACTATCGAGCCGGCGCGCTTCACGACCAACTGTTATTGCAGCGATCGCAAAGACGAGCAGTGTCGCAAGAATTATTGCAAAAATTAAAACCGCAGACATGCGGTGCAGAGAGTTCTAGATGCCGATGCGTTGCGCAAGAAGTTCACGATGGTAAGTCGGATCTCCAAAAAGCAACTCACTCGACTTCGCACGCTTGAAATAAAGGTGCGCTGGGTGCTCCCAAGTGAAACCAATTCCACCGTGAATTTGAATATTCTCAGCCGCAGCGTGAAAGTAGGCCTCTGAACAATATGCCTTTGACAACGAAGCAACCGATGG
>CAMAWU010000067.1 GCA_945862025.1 Ferrithrix thermotolerans DSM 19514
GCAATTATTCCAATTGAGCATCCACCGATAAATGCAAAGTTGTAGAACATATCGTATGTTGCGAAAATTCGGCCGAGATTTTCTTTTGACGAGTTTGCTTGAATTGTGGCGTCAGATCTGATGCGTAGATTCTGAAACGCCAGTGCACATGCAGCAATTGCCAAGATTCCAACTCTTGGGTTTGAAGAACTTGCCGCGATGCCAATGGCAGCACCTGCAATCAAAAATGACATCACGGTGATTGATCGGCGCGGGTATCTTTCTGAAATCCACTCAGCGGTGTTTGACCCAATGAACGAACCGCACGCGCATGAACCGAGCACAGTTACATAACCGGTCGTTTGCAGATTGTACGCGCGGTCAACCATCAGCGCAATACTCGCAATGCAAACTCCGAAGAGCAGACGATGAATCGCCGTAGCCAACATTGCGAATCTGGTTTTTTGAGCCATGAACTGTGCGCCAAGCATTCGAAAATGAAATCGGTCAGTATTTGTTTTCGTTCTTGTGCCTCCGCCAAGAGGTACAGATACTTTGTTGAAAAGTGCTGCGGCGCTAAGTTGCCCGATTGCGCTCAGACAAAGAGCAAGTGCTGGCGAACTTGACGATATTAAAGTTCCTACTCCGGCACCAATTGCGCCTGCGATAACACTGAGTATCAAACTCATTGAATCGGCTGCAACAAGTTCATGGCGTCTGACAAGTTGCGCTAAAGCCGTCGCACGCGCGGTATATAAAATTCTTGTTAGCGAGACTAATAAAGCCATAACCAAATAACCGACCCATCGAGTTTCAGATGACAGTGCAATGAGTCCACAAAATGTAATCGCTCCGCGAAGCACATTTCCGCGAGACAGAATTTTTCTTCGTTCGAACCTATCCGCGAGGTGTCCTGCGAGTGGGCCAATCAGCAACAGTGGAACCGCCGAAACAATGAGTGCTGTTGTCAATGCGGTAATTGAAGGCGCATTGGTGAACGTAAACAACATTATTTGTGCGAGCGTAAGTGAAGAAAGTGCGTCAGAGCTTTGAGAGATGAATTGGCCACCAATTGCCAAGCGAAAATCTCTGTACTTAAATAAGTCGCGCCGGCGGACATGAATGGCACTTGAAACTCGACGAAGTTTGAACACATTTCTATTGTTGCTAATTTAAAGTTAACAAGTAGGCACTAGACGTGAACAGAACCTGAATTTTTTATTGATAATTGAGACCTAATTTGAAACCATTTGTTTACTTTTCATTAACTTGAATTACACCTAATTAACTTCTCAAATTTTCGCTCACGTAATCTAAGTCTCATAGTTTGTCGTTAGTGAATAGGTTTTCAAACTTAGATGCCGCGTCTATGACTCCGACGTCGCAAACTTCGTTAACAGACAGTGATTCGAAACTACGCGTAGCAATCGTTACCGAAAGTTTTCTTCCACAAGTCAATGGCGTTACTAATTCTGTTCTGCGAACCCTTGAATTTCTTCGAGCGGGTGGGCACGAAGTTGCCGTCTTTGCGCCTGGACCTGGAGAGTCATCAGTTAACGGCGTGCCGGTAATTCGCATGGGATCTTTCGGGTTTCCGGGTTATGTTGATTTACGAATTGCAGTTCCCCGTCGGGCGTTTGAAAGCGAAATCAGAAATTTTCAGCCCGATGTAATTCATGTTGCCGCGCCTGCGGTACTCGGGGCGTGGGCTCTTCACATTGCTCGCAAACTTGAGATCCCGTCGGTCGCAATTTATCAAACAGATTTGGCTGGTTTTGCTCGACAATATCGACTCGGCGCAACGTCGCCAGCCCTATGGCGATACATCGCTGCTATTCATAATCGCGCTGACATCACTCTTGCGCCGTCATCAGCAGCCGTGTGGGATTTACGAAGTCACGGAGTTGAAAATGTTGCTCGGTGGATGCGTGGTGTAGACGCCAATCGTTTCAACCCTGAGCATCGCAACGCTGAACTTTGCCATCGCTTTAGTTCGCGTGGCAACACGATCGTTGGGTTTGTTGGTCGCCTTGCGCGCGAAAAACAAGTTGACCGACTGGTAGAGGTCGCAGCATTGCCAGGAGTATCACTTGTAATCGTTGGCGATGGCCCATGCAAAGACAAACTCGAAAAGATGATTCCGTCGGCATTGTTCACGGGATTTGCAAGCGGTCTTGAATTATCTCAAATGTATGCATCATTCGATTTGTTTGCCCACACTGGGGTCGATGAAACTTTCTGTCAGGCGATTCAAGAAGCACTCGCATCTGGAGTTCCCGTTGTTGCACCTGCGTCTGGTGGACCACTTGATTTAGTTCAGCATGGACATAATGGTTTTTTATGGAGCCCAACAAAGCGTCACACACTTGTTGAGAGTGTAAATGAATTAGTCACAAATGGCGAAAGCCTCAAGTTTTGCGCATCAAATGCTCGTGCGTCAGTTGAACACAGAACTTGGGATTCAGTGATGTCAGAGCTTGTTGGTCACTATCGCGCAGTGTCTAATGGTCTTTCATTGGCTTACAGCGGAGCTTCAAATTGAAATCATTAATCGTCTCACTACATGATGTTGCGCCGGGGTCCGCAGAGACGTCGCGTAGATGGATGGAACTTTTTGATGAGCGCAATCTTGCGGTATCGCTGCTGGTGATTCCCGGGTTATGGAACGGCACTGAACTACTCGCCGATGAACAATTTCAAAAATGGCTTACACAAGTCAGCAGCAGTTCACACGAAGTCGTTCTGCATGGTTTAAATCATCAGATGATCGAAGAACCTAGTACTAGTTCATTGAAATTAATTAGCGGTCGATTATTTGCCAGAGGATGTCAAGAGTTCTGGGCGCTTAGTAAAGCTGATGCTAAAGCGTTAGTTAGTGATGGATTAAATAAATTATCGTCACTTGGCTTTAAGCCGTCTGGTTTTATCGCCCCAGGTTGGCTGGCGTCGGCTGGCACAACTCAAGCAATCAGCGAGATTGGCTTTTCTTACACAACTTCACACTTGCTGATTAGTGATCTGTTATTTGAAAAGCGCCACTTTGCACCAGTCATTTGCCAACGACCGAACGCCCCGACAACTCGGCTTGTGATGTTGATGACAACCCTGCTGGCAGAAATTTTAATGGCCCTACGTTTACCGTTACGGATTGCGGTACATCCAGAAGATCTGCACGATGCAAAACTTCGAAAACGAATTCTTAAATTAGTAAGTCGGGCAGTCGTCAATGGGTATCAGTCGATTACTTATGATCAATTCGTAAGTAGTAGGCGCAAGCGAAGCAAAATGCCAACAGGTTTGAACAGCGCAATGAGTTTTGTTTAATGCATATTGTCCAAGTCGCAAATTTTGTTACACCAACTTCAGGTGGTCAGCGCGTTGCACTAAATACTCTCGCTAAAGAATATATTGCGCAAGGACATTCGTGCACACTTGTAATCCCTGGTGCGCAATACGAAGTTGCAAATGATGGGATACGAAATTGCGTCGAGGTGCCCGGCGTACCCGTGCCATTTAGCGGTGGGTATAGAGCAATAGTTACAAGACAAAAACTCGAGAAAGTGCTTTCTGAGTTAAAGCCAGATGTCGTTGAGTTATCAGACAAAACAACGTTGTCTTGGGTGCCGCAGTGGTGTCGCTTTAATGGCGTCCCATGTGTTTTGTTTTCACACGAACGCGCAAGTGATGTCGTTGCGGATCGGTTCGCAACCTGGCTGCCAGTCTCAAGAATTTTTGATCGTTGGGCTCAAAATATTCAAGACAATGTGAATGCTGTTGTATGTGCAAGTAAATATGCCGCGCAAGAGTATCGCTACATGAGCGAACGAGTGCGGATAATTCATCTTGGTGTTGACCATCAGACTTTTACAAGTTCTGTTGCGATAAAAAAACAAGAATCATCGCCAGTTGTGTTGTACGCAGGTCGGCTTTCAATTGAAAAACGGCCGTATGTTGCAATCGCGGCCATCCGTGAACTTCAGATTAAAGGTCAAAGAATAAAACTTTTGATCGCTGGTGACGGTGCAATGAGAAACAAGTTAGAAGCTACCGCAGATGGATTAGACGTCACATTTCTCGGACGAATTTCTGACCGCAAAGAACTTGCTGAGATTATGGCGAGTGTTGATGTCGTAATCGCGCCTAGTCCGTATGAAACATTTGGTTTGACAATTCTTGAGTCACTTGCGTGTGGAACACCAGTGGTTGTGTCGAACAATGGTGCCGGACAAGAACTTATTGAAAATGGTTGTGGTGAGGCTGTTGAAAGTAGTGGCACTGAAGTTGCTGAAGCGTTGCTACGAATTATGTCAGAAGATCGAGACGCGGTTCGTCGTCGATGCATAACGAGAGCATCTGGCTATAGCTGGAATCTTGCGGCATCTGAAATGTTGCAGTTATTCGAATCACTCATTTTGAGAGATGAAGTTAAGGCAGCATGACGAACATTCAAATAGTGCCTATCTCAGGATATGAAGATCAGATCAGAGAATTATTCTGGCAAACTTTGACGATCGGCAACCCTCTTTCATTTGACTTGACATGCTCTAAGCAATATGAAGCGCTGGGGCTTAACTGGTATCTCACAAATGGGTCGCGTGACGGGGTGGTTGCACTTGTAGATGAGAAAGTCGCTGGTTATTGTCTCGTTTGTCTAGATGGTGTTTCGTTTCGACGTGCACAGCGCACACAATTATTGAAACTCGCTGGTTGTGTGATCACCGCATTTGTAACGGGGCGAATCAATAGCAAGTCACGTCTTTTCTATTGGCACCGGTTTAGAGATTCGCTAACGATTATGCGAACCCGAAAAGTCCTTCCTGCAAACATCGACATGCACGTTCACCTAAATGTTGTGAGCGGCTACAACGACGGATCAATTTCTCTTCCATTGCGTGCGCACGCCGACAATGTATGCATTAGCAGCGGGTCAGCAGCATATTTTGGTGAAATGAATTCGATTGGCAAACGTCGTACTTTGGGGCTACGCCGAGTTGGTGGCGAAATCATTGATCAGTCAACAAATAGAACTTTTAGTTGGCTGACTGGTCAAGACATTCATCGCTTGACGATGGTGCGATATCCAGTGCAGCCAGCAGCCGAGCCAGCAGCTGAGGCAGTAGCCAAGCCAGTTTTTCAGGCGGCATAGATGACTCGAAAAATCAACGTTGCAGTTTTTGGCGCTGGATACGTCGGCCTTGTGTCGGCGGCAGGGTTGGCAGCAATTGGACACAATGTTGTGTGCGTTGACATTGATGCAACCAAGGTCAGCAAATTGATTGACGGCGAAATTCCGTTTTATGAGCCAGGCCTGAGTGAACTGGTGTTGAAATGTGTCGCAAATGGTTCACTGCGTTTCACATCACTACCTAAAAATGCGATTGCTCATGGTGAAGTTTTGATAATCGCAGTTGGCACACCACCGCTTGAAGATGGAACCGCAGATCTTTCTCAGGTGCTTTCGGTGGCTAAAACAATTGGCGGACAACTTGAGAAATATGCAGTAGTTGTTGTTAAGAGCACGGTTCCAGTTGGCACTTCAGATTTGGTCACAAACGAGATTGCCCGAGCAATGCATGAGAAATCATTAAGCGTTGACTTTGCGGTTGCATCAAATCCAGAATTTCTCAAAGAGGGCGATGCAGTAAACGATTTTATGAAACCCGACAGAATCGTTGTGGGCACAAATGATCAACTTGCCATTGAGATATTGCGAGAGATGTATCAACCGCTTTGTTTAAACGAAAATACATTGATGGTGATGGATGCGCGTTCATCGGAGTTATGCAAATATGCGTCGAATGCCATGCTCGCGACGCGAATATCTTTTATGAATGAAATGGCTAACTTGGCAGATTGCGTTGGTGCAGACATCAACGAAGTGCGTCGAGTGATGGCAGCAGATCCACGTATCGGCGCAAAGTATCTCAACGCTGGTGCCGGTTTCGGCGGAAGTTGTTTTCCAAAAGATCTTCGCGCGATTGCGGCGATGGGCGATGAGCACGGATGTTCACTTGAGCTTGTCGCCTCAGTCATCTCGGTAAATGATGCTCAGCAATCGGTGCTACTTGAGAAAGCCAAATACTCAATCGGGTCGTTGAAAGGCAAACGTTGTGCTGTTTGGGGTCTTTCTTTTAAGCCCGACACTGATGATGTTCGCGAAGCACCTGCCGTTGCGTTGATCCACTCGTTAATTGCTGAAGGTGCAACTGTTGTTGCGCATGATCCGCTCGTGTCGTGGCTTTCGATGTATAGCAGTTTGCCAACCGAGATCTTTTCGATAGTTGATTCGCCGTATGAGGCAGTCGTTGGCGCCGATGTGTTATTTCTAGTTACCGAGTGGGAGCAATTTCGTAATCTTGATGTCTCGCAACTGATAGAGAAAATGCAAAATCCTGTGATTATTGATGGTCGCAACCTTTGGAGCAATATTGACTTCACTCAAACCGAGGTGAAATATATTGGTATCGGTCGTCACTCATTCACTGCCAACAAAGCTTCGGCAAGTGTTCAATTGCGGGCTGGCTAATAATTTAATTTCAATATATTTCGTGACTGAGGGCTAAAACGAAAAACGACTAGTTAAATTACGCCGTAAGTAAAAAGTATTGCATCTGCAATTGTTGCTAGTTCGCCCCTGAAGCCGAATTGCCGTAGGCGATTATTGAAAGAAATCGCACTGGAGTCTTGATTATCTTCGTCGGCCCATGTGGTATCTCACCATCGAATTGCAGTGTGTCACCTGGTCGCAAAACGTATCGTGCGTTGCCATGTCCATATTCGAAGGCGCCTTCTAGCATGTACAGCAGTTCAGTGCCTGGGTGTTGAAACAACGGAAACACTTCCTGTTGTTGACTTAATGTGACGAGCAATGGTTCCATCCGCCTGTTGACTCCACGCATTGTTCCGAGTAACTGATAGCGGTGCCCAGAACGAGTGCCCTCGCGAATGATTTCAAGACCTTTTCCGGCAGCGACATACAGCGCATCGTGTTCTTCTTCGAGGCCACGAAACAACGCCGTGACAGGCACTTCTAGAGCGCGGGCGATACTGCCGAGTGTCGCCAAACTTGGCGATGCCTGGCCGTTTTCGATTTTGGACATCATTCCTTTGCTGATTCCACTAGTTGCAGCAAGGTGGGCGACTGTTTGATCGCGAACTTGTCGGCATTCGCGAATTCTTTGCGCGATGACCATATTCATTTCGTCAACAAAGTCACCTCTTTCGGCAGGTTTGACTTCGTTTTCATCGATCATAAGCGTCCCTATAAGTTCATTGAACAGCGACTAAAAAATATCTTGCAATGTCGGCATATATGTGTCAGACTACATCCGTCCTGACGGGGGTTTGGACTAATCAACTATTGGGGGTAATTATGTCCGATCAAAAGGTGGCATTCGATGCGTCTCTGGTGAATCCAGGTACAAATGAACTAGCCAAAGACACAAACTGGTGGGGCGCTTTCGTCATCGGTCTTTCAGGAACGATTCTCGTGATCGCACTCGTCGGGTGGGCGGTTCAGGCACTCGGCGGTTATTCAATTCCGTTATTTGTCGTGATCACTGCGATGGGAGTTTTGCTTTGCTATTGCCTTGCCGAACTTGCCGCTGCGATGCCGAACAGAACTGGTGGTCTGCCGAGTTATGCATTTGAAACTTTCAAGCCCTGGGGTAAGACAACGGCCAAACATATTGGCGGTCTCTCTACGTGGGGTTATTGGCTCGGGTGGTTCACCGTCGCGCCGATCAATGTGATTCTTGCGTCTTCATACCTGCGTAATCTGTTCGAACTTCCTGTAGGTACAACGTTTGATCCGTTCGGTGCGACGTTCGGTCTGCCGCTATCTTCAACTGACTTCATAGTTGGTGTGGTTGTGCTTGTGGCGATGTTTATACCTTGTTACATGGGTATCCGTCTTGGAGCCAAATTCGCCACCATTCTTGGTATCGCATCTGTGATTCCGTTAGTGCTCTTAGTGATTCTGCCGTTTGCTAAACCGTCATCAATTGATTTCGGTCGACTTGATGGCTTTGGTTTGCCAGAAGGTGTGACTAATAGTTTCACCTTTACGATTGCGTGGGTTTTCATCTTCACATGGTCAGTATTGGCAATGGAAGCAGCAGCCTGCTACATCGGTGAATGTAAGGACCCTGCTCGAGATGCGAAGATTGCAATGACTGCTGAAGGACTCTTCGGATTCTTCATCTACGTGTCAATTCCGGTGATGGTAATCGCTGTGCTCGGCACAGGATCTGCCCTTGTTGGCATCGACGCCAAGACAGTGTTCGACCAATATGTACAAGCAATTTTTGGAGTCAACGAATTTTGGAAATGGTTCGTTGGGTTGGCAATTGTGATTGCGTTGTTGCTTTCAGTTTTGAATGCAGTGATGGGTTGCGCTCGAGGTCTTTATCAAAACGCTCACGACGGAATATTGCCGCGCTGGTTTGGTAAGACCAACAAGCATGGTTCGCCATCCAACGCAATGTA
>CAMAWU010000068.1 GCA_945862025.1 Ferrithrix thermotolerans DSM 19514
CGACCTCTAAATTGCAGAGTGACTTTCACCTTGTGGCCTTCGTCGAGAAACTCGAGCATGTGGCGCACCTTGGTGTCAAAGTCTCCTTTGGCAATCTTCGGCTTGAACTTGACTTCTTTCATGGTGATCTGCACCGTCTTCTTGCGAGACTCTTTGAGTCTTTGCGCTTCTTCGTAACGAAACTTTCCGTAATCCATGATTCGACATACGGGTGGTTCGGCTAACGGAGCAACTTCAACAAGGTCTAAATCGGCCTTGCGTGATCGCTCAAGTGCATCTTCAATACTGACGACTCCTACTTGTGAACCATCTGCATCAACTAGACGAACCTGTTTGGCTCGAATTCGGTCGTTGTAGCGTGGCTCATTTGTTGGCGGTGCTATAACTGTTCACTGCTTGACAAGCGGCTGTGCCTCCTCTTCGTATCGGATAAAACTCGAAGTCGAAAATATGAGTTTGCCGACGCACGAGAGTCGAGGTCAGCGGCGGCGTAGCCACTCGCATCAGCTCGACCCAGACGCACTCGTCAGCAAAGTTCAAATTTTTGAACAACGCAAATCTTGGTGGCTAGGTGGGAAACTAGTTTCCACTTTTGCTGTTGGATAAATGCAATTTGCACTGCCGTTATCGCTGCCATAATGGTAGCGCATATGGATCAGAACCCCACCCCTGAACAACAACAAGCTTTGACCGAGGCTCGGGCCCGCCTGGCCGAGACACCAGCCAATGTAGTTGTAGCGAATCATGTAGTCGGACTTTACGAACTGGCGGCCATTCATTTAGGCGCCAACCCGCCACGACTTGATGATGCACGATTGGCCATAGACGCCCTGGCTGCGATTGTCGACACTCTTGGCGATCGTCTTGGAGACGACCATGCGACCTTTAAAGATGCGCTGGCGAATATCCGGATTGTCTGGGTTAAGTTAACTAGTTAAGTTAACGAGTTAAGTTAACTAGCGAAACCAGCTAGCCCAATACGGTGCCAGTCTCAATTCTTGCCCCATTGAGCCAAACTTCAACTGTCATCACCGATTTACCTTCAGGTTGAACTTCAGTAAGCGAAATTACGCCATCACTAGTTACTACTTCGCATTCATGGCGCGAAACTACTTTGATCGCGCCATGTACTGCGCTCGTCATAGATTCTGAAACAATGCGTGCCTTCACAATTTTGAGTCTCTTGCCACCAATATGTGTGTATGCCCCACCGACACGAATCAGGCGATCAATTTCAACTGCTGAAGTACCCCAATCAATTCGCAGTTCATCCCCCAAAATTTTTTTCGCATATAAAACTTCGCCAGTTTGATCAATACCTTGACCTGTTCCATTTTTAACTGCTCTTATCAGTAGTGGCAAAGAAGCATCTACGAGTTTTTTGCGCAACGATTCAAGGGTTTCGGTTGTCGAAATCGAAACTTCACTTTGACTGTAAACCTCGCCTTGGTCAAGACCTTCAACAATGCGCATGATGCACACCCCAGTCTTTGTGTCGCCAGCAAGAATTGCGCGCTCAACAGGCGCCGCTCCCCGCCAACGGGGCAGAAGCGAAAAGTGAACATTGATCATCGGCACGACGCCCAAAATATCCACCGAAATAATTGCGCCGTAAGCAATAACGACACCGAGCAGATTCGGAATTTGCGCCGCCAATGGGGCCAAATCATCTAGCGAATCTGAAACTCGCAACCCAAGTTCGAGTGCCGCTTGCTTGACCGGGCAAGCACTCGTCTGTTTGCCGCGACCACGCCGAGTGTCAGGTCGAGTGATCACGAGTTCAACATTGCATCCCGCCGCAACTAACGCCCGAAGCGGCGCCACTGCAATTTCTGGAGTACCTAGATAGACGATGTGCGATACGCCGTTCACGGGCATCGGCGCAAGACTCAGCGCAGCACTTTTTGCTGGCATCGTCACGAAAGCTTTAAATGTGTCGTTTCGATCTCACCTGGTTGCTCTTCGCGCCGACGATATTCTGCCAACGCAAGTTTTCTTTGGTCTGGAGTCATTCGCTCAAACATCAACACACCTTGAAGGTGATCGATCTCATGTTGAAACAACCGAGCGAGCAGTTCATCAGCCTCAATCTCAACTGTGTTGCCATCTAAATTCGTTCCTCGAACCAGAACAAGTTTCGGACGCAACATCTCAACTGATAAGCCGGGGATTGAAAGGCACCCTTCGTCATAAACCCACTCGCCACTTGACTCAATAATCGTCGGATTAATTAAGATCTCGGGTGAATCATCGACATCATAAACAAATAGTTGCTTCTGCACACCTATCTGAGGTGCCGCCAAACCCAGCCCGGGTGCTTCGTACATTACTTTCAACATCTCATCGGCGAGTTTGACGAGCTTGCCGTCAATGTTTGTAATTTCTGCAGCGCAAGTCTTTAAAACTGGGTCGCCGAATGTGCGAATCTTGTGAGCCATTGAGTTAATTATACGCGGGGTGGGTCGACATGAATCGACAATCTTGATTTATGGGGTCGTTTCGTGTTTGCCAGCACTTCGCTCAACACTTGCCAGTTTTCAGCGCGCACTAAACCGTGTGTTGAATCCTTTATCACAGTTTGCACGAGCATTGACTCGCTCATCGCCTCCAAGAAAGTCTTTGTCCCGATGCCGCTGACCTCTGCGAGAGACCCAAACGGAGGGAACTTCAGAAGTGATCGGCGTGATTTTTCGGTGGCGTTGTAAGTTTCGAAGTCGCCGGTGGCAAGCCCAACAAGTAGCGAATTTTCTGGGGTGTGGGTTTGCAACAATATCAAGGGATTATTTTTCGACCCGCCAACAAGCCGAGCAGCATGCACGACCAGTGTCCCAACGAGTTCACTTGTGCGATAGCGGGGCGCAAGAAGTTCTGCGTCAATGTCTAGAAATACAACCGTGTCTGCTGTTCCTACGCGATGTAAAACTGCTTCGGTGCCAACGAATACATTTACGCGTTGATTTATTTCGGTAGTTGCAGATGTAACTTCACACACCGTTCGCTTTGCTGCTGCCTGCAACTCTTCGCGCAGACGACTCACGCCTAATTTAAGCAACGCGCAGCTACTTGACCCGCATGCCTGGCACACAACAGGGCGCACAACTGCGCACCGTGGACACTCAAGAGTTTGATCATCACTTTGTGTAACAGCGGCATCGCATTTTTCGCAACGCAAGATTGTCCGGCACTTTCCGCAGGCAATTAATCTCGCGCGACCTTTCGTGTTGAGCACACACACGACACGCCTACTTGAATCACGCAATTCTGTAATCAGTTGTGATGAAATTAGGGAAGAGCTCCAAGATTCATCTTTGTTTCGATCCAGGACTTCAATGCTCGGCCAAGCCTTCTGTTCATCAGAAGCTTTGATTTCAAAAACTCGACTGGCTGCCCAATTTCGTGCAACCTGCGAAGGCAACGGACTTATCAAACAACACACAGCTTGCGTGCGACTGCAACGCTCAATTGCGACATCTCGTGTATGCCAGGTCGGGCTGCGTTCTTCTTGTAACAAATCATCATGTTCGTCAATCACGATAATCGTTGAGAACTTGGCAACTGGTGCCCACACGACACTGCGAGTGCCAACGACAATGTCGACGCCTCCCATTGCGCTTGCCCAGTCTTGCGGCCATGAGGCAACAGAAAAACCATTGACCTTCAGCGATGCCGCAAGAAGCTTGGCGCGGTGTGCAGTAGGGATCACAACAATTACTGGTCCTTTGCTTGCGAACGCGCTGACAATTGAAGTTGGGTTTGCAAGTGGCGAGACAACAACTAACCCGCCCGCGTGTTCGATAACTGCGTCAGCAACAGACGACGAGAAGTTGATACTCCGAGATAAATATCTCGGAGACGGCACCTTCGAAATCAGCGTGCTCGGTGCCGACGCCGAAACGAAAGATCTGATCCGACCTGCCCATCTAGTAATCGCCCAATGTGCAAGATCAATGATCTCTTCGGTCGTGCCCAGTCCTAAGATTTTAATTATCGAGCGAATTTTGTTGACTGCCAAACCTGCGCTTGGCTCACCGATTTCAATTACCCAACCAGCAACATTTCTTCCGTGCAACGGAACCCGTACGCGCATGCCGACGCGCAACTCAGTGCCAAGTGAATCAGGAATTAAATAATCAAATGTTTTATCGACTCCCGTGACATCGGGAACGACTCGCGCAACCCGAACTAGGGGTGTCGCTATTTCGATCAGAGTTTGACTGCTGCCTTGAATTCTTTAAGGCGAGACAAAGACTCCCATGTGAAATTTGGATGGCTACGACCAAAGTGTCCATATGCAGCGGTTTTTTGGTAGATCGGACGCTTCAAATCAAGATCGCGAACAATCGCTGCAGGACGGAGATCAAAAACTTCGCGCACTGCTGATTCGATTACAGCCTCATCAACTTTGTTGGTGCCGAAAGTTTCAACGAAGATGCTCACTGGATGTGCCATGCCGATTGCGTATGCAACTTGAAGTTCGCAACGCTGCGCAGCGCCAGAAGCAACAACATGTTTAGCAACCCAACGCGCTGCATAAGCTGCGGATCGGTCAACTTTTGATGGATCTTTTCCGCTGAATGCACCGCCGCCGTGACGACCCATGCCGCCGTAAGTGTCGACAATAATTTTGCGACCAGTCAAACCTGTATCTGCGTGTGGTCCGCCTTTGACGAACTCGCCAGTTGGGTTGACGTAAACGGCGTAGTCATCTTTTGCAAACTGTGCTGGGATAACTGGGCGGATAACTTGCTCTATCAAATCTGGACGAATAACCGTGTCACGATTGATGCCATCGGCATGTTGAGTTGAGATCAACACTGTTCGCAATCGAACTGGCTTGCCGTCTTCGTAATCAAAAGTAACTTGAGTCTTGCCGTCAGGACGCAAGTACGGGATCGCACCTGACTTGCGAACATCAGTCAACTTCTCTGCCATTCGATGCGCCAACCAAATTGGCAATGGCATCAGGTCTTCAGTTTCTGTACATGCATAGCCAAACATCATTCCTTGGTCACCTGCACCTTGACTATTTAAAACATCTTCGCCGCTCTTGCCACCGCGAATCTCTTCACTGATGTTGACACCTTGCGAGATGTTCGGGCTCTGTTCATCAATACTGACGATTACACCACATGTGTTTCCGTCGAAGCCGTAAAGCGCGTTGTCGTAGCCAATGCCATTAATAACTTGGCGAGCAAGTTTTGGGATATCAACATATGCACTCGTCGTAATTTCGCCGGCGATGACACACAAGCCGGTTGTCAACAAAGTTTCGCAAGCGACACGACCAGCAGGGTCTGCTGCGAGAATTGCGTCAAGTACCGCATCTGAAATTTGGTCCGCCATCTTGTCCGGGTGACCTTCAGTCACGCTCTCAGATGTAAACGAGTACTTCTTCATTTGATCTCCATCTCAATTTGATTTAACAAGACGCTAGTCAAAAACCGGCTTGCTAAGTGATTTATCGGTCTTACTAATTAAAAGCTCGGTTAAAGATATTAAGCGTCTGGCTGTGTTGCGGCTTCAAGTTCAGCGGCTAGTTCAGCTTCTTGTGCTGCTGCAGCGGCTTCGTTCTCGGCGACGATATCTTCAATCGTTCGTTGAACTAGTTGAATTTTGCCTGCAGAAATCTCTTCGAAACTGATCGACAGTGGCTTGCGAGATGTCGAACTGACTTGTGGTGGCACCATGTTGCCCAGTCCATCGCCAAGTTGATTGAAATACGAGTTGATCTCTCGCGCCCGACGAGCGGCAAGAGTTACAAGCGAAAACTTCGAACCTGTATGCCCCATCAAGGATTCAATTGGCGGGTTCATCATCGTGTCATCTGCGGTCACTTATTTCCTCCTGGATCAGGCATCTGGTACGCCTAGCGGCTAATAAGTATAGCCATAACTTGAGCTAGCTATTGCGCTGTTTTCGTTCATAATCAATGATCCGACTCATTTCATCAACAGTGGATGCAAGATCGTCATTGATCAATACATAGTCCGCGATCGCTTTGCCGACGGGCTCTTCATCTTCGGCTTTTTGAAGTCGCTTCTCAACTTTCTGGTCCGAATCACCACGCCCATGCAAACGTGATTTTTGCTCTTGCCGAGACGGTGGCAAGACAAATATTAATAGCGCCTGGTGGTTTAATCGTTTGACTTGTTGTGCCCCGTCTACTTCGATTTCAAGCACCGTGTCTTTGCCCGACGGCGCACTTGGTGTCGGAGTGCCGTAAAGATTCCCTAAAAAATCTGTCCACTCAAGAAACCCACCGTCGGAGATATGTTGCTCGAATTGTTCGCGGGTCACGAATTTATATGCGTCTTGCTTCTCTCCCTGTCGTCGTTCACGGGTGGTCCACGACCGACTCAACCATAAATTTGCGTCGCGTTCAATAAGAGCGTCAACGATCGTACTTTTTCCGACCCCGCCAGGACCAGACACGACTATCACCAAACTACTTCGAGTTAACGAATTCACACAGGTAACCCAACACTTCGCAGCAGAGACTCACGATCTTGGCTGCTCAGACTTTCGATTCGACATTTTTCAGCAATTCGTAGTTCTGCCATTATTCGCCGAGCCTTGACTTTTCCGATTCCTGAGATCAACTCAAGAACTTTTACAAGATACAGACGGTTCGTCGGTTGATGCTTTGAGTTGTTGATCAAAACATCGGCAAGACTCAGCTGATTATCCGCAACCTGTTTAAGAACTAACGACATTTCTTGACGCAACACCAATGCAGACGCAATCGCCTGCGTTCGAACAAGATCAGCACTTTTGATCTGATCTGAGGTTGCCATTAATGCATTGTACTTGTGAGACTTACCTGTTGTTTAAGATCTCATATCAATTCAATTCAATTCACTAGGCCGTTGCGGTGTGCAGCCGAAGTGACCTGCGACCAGTCAGATATTTTGTGGGCTACTGCCCAGTCAATTAGTTGCTGTTGAACCAACAGCGGAGCGCGAGGGTTTGCGAAACTGGCCGTTCCGACCTGCACGGCATTGGCTCCAGCGAGCATCAGTTCGGCTGCGTCTTGCCCGGTTGAAACTCCACCCACGCCGATGATTGCAATATTTGGTAGGGCCGCACGAACATCAAAGACGCACCTGACTGCAATCGGATGCAACGCAGCGCCCGACAACCCGCCGCGAACATTGCCAAGTTGTGGGCGACCCGTCTCAGTGTTGATCGCCATACCCATCGCCGTGTTTACAAGTGTCACGGCTTGCGCTCCCGCCTTTTCGACGGCACGGGCAACGTTGACAAGTTCGGAAGTGTTTGGACTTAGCTTTGCCCACAATGGCAAGCCAGCATCTTGACACCCGCGAATAATTTGTGCACTGAGTTCGGCGTCGTGAGCAAACATAACATGATCACCTCCCAAATTTGGACATGAAAGATTGATCTCTAATGCCGCAATTTTCGGTCGCGCACCACTGAGTAATTTGGCCGCGTCAAGATAGTCCTTAACACTGTGTCCCCAAATGCTGACGATTATTGTTGCGCCAGTTTTTTCTAGCGCGACAAGATCGTTGGCAATAAAATGTTCGACTCCGTTGCCCTGCAAACCAACTGCGTTGAGCATTCCACTTGTTGTTGGCGACAACCTTGGCGCAGGATTACCAGCCCAAGCAAAAGGTGCAATTGATTTCGTCACAACGGCACCGATTTCATTTAATGCGAAATATGCATTCAGTTCGGATCCATAGCCTGATGTTCCAGATGCTGTCAGAATTGGATGAGCAAGTTTGACCTCACCAACTTGAATAGAACAGTTATCTATTGTTTCATGATTCATCGAGCGTGAAACTCTTGTAGCGACATAACCGTAAACGGTCGATTGCGTTGCTCAATCATTCCTTGCACTGCCGCAGTTGCTGCACTGAGAGTTGTAACTACCGAAACACGGTAAGTGTTTGCTGCTTTACGAATTGCTTCGCCATCACTTCGTGTGCCATAACCACGCGGAGTGTTGATTACTAATGCAATTTCGCCAGACTCAATAAGTTTCACGGCATCGTCGCCCGTGCTGCTGCCGGACTTTCGCTCGGAAAATTTGCCGACAACTCGTGAGACATTGCAGCCGTGTTTCGTCAAATATTCGGCGGTACCAACTGTGGCAACAATTTCGAGACCAAGTGTGGTCAATCCTTTAACTACATCAACTCCACCAACTTTGTCTCGGTCATTGAGCGAAACAAAAACCAGACCGGAGACGGGCAAAGTTGTTCCGGCAGCAAATTGAGCTTTTGCAAAAGCTCTGGCAAACGAATCATCAATTCCCATGACTTCGCCCGTGGAGCGCATTTCTGGGCCGAGCGCCGTGTCAACATCTGCAAAGCGATTGAACGGCAGAACTGCTTCTTTAACTGACACATGAGAACCACGAACCGGGTCTTT
>CAMAWU010000069.1 GCA_945862025.1 Ferrithrix thermotolerans DSM 19514
ACGGGCACGAATTATGTTCGCCTCACCGAACTCACAACAGTCGCCATCTCTGGCACCTACTCGGTGATGATTACCGGCAATTCGCCAAGTCGTTTCACGGTCTCTGTCGGTAAGCAAGAAATGTTCGGCACTCCGGTTGAGAATATTTCAAATCGTGATCTCGGTGTCGGTGGCGTCATGAGTTGGTACAACAACACGTCAACCCTCGCGGTCGAAACACAATCAACTGAGACGCAATCAAATGCGACGCAGCCGAGCGAGCCTGAAGTTTTGGCCAAAACCGAAGATGTCGAGAACAGTCAGCCGACACTTTTAGTAGCGATTTTGTTTGGTGTAATTGTTGCCATCGCAATCGCGGTCAAATTCTCAAAAAAGCGAAACAAAAACGAACAATAAGCTGCGATAGCGAGCGCGATTTTATTTGCCCGCATACTTCGTGCCGTCGGGCATCGTGGCACCGGTGAAATCAGCAGTCGTGCGATTCGAGCGCGACAAGTCGGCGCCAGTTAAGTTTGCTTCGCGCAAATTTGTATTCAACATAAATGCTCCTGACAAATCAGCGCCAGACAAATCAGCGCCAGACAAATCGGCATCAACCAAATCGGCGCGATGCAAATTGGCGATATTTAAATTCGCGCCACTCAAGTTGGCTTGATATAAGTTCGCATCATAAAAGTTCGCCCCCGACAAATCGGCGCCCGACAAGTTAGCGCCAGTCAATTCGGCGCCAGCGAGATTTATTGCCACCAAATATGCGCCAGACAAATCGGCACCCGCCAAGTTTGCGCCAGACAATTCAGCGCCAGCCTCAACGACAATTCCATTTATCGTTCGCGATCCGCCACCACCGCTTTCAACTTCGCCTTCGCCGCCGTCAGCCCCGCCACACGCCACCAACAGCAGTGCAACGCAAAACGTCAGCCCGCGCGCAACTTTTCTCACTATTCAAATGTACTTCAGCGGTGCGGAACCCTTTTATTGGCTTGAACACCCCTCAAATATGATCCTTTGATGACGCGAGTAATCACCTATGTCGATGGTTTCAATCTCTACCACGGTGCAAAAGAACTCGTCAAGTCAAATAATCAACAGGTGTCCTGGAAGTGGCTTGATCTCGTTGCATTAAGTCGCAAACTTTTGCCTAGAGGAGAACTGATACGAGTTAAGTACTACACGGCACATGTAACAGCACCAGAAACCGATCCCCAACTAGGACAAAGGCAACAGGTCTACCTTCGTGCGCTTGCCGCAAATCCCATAGTCGAGATTGTCTTGGGTCAATTTCAGACTCAAAAGAAGAGAATGCCCTTGGTTGACAAACCGGGAATGTTGCGCAGAAATCTGATCCGTGCGCTGGGATTGAACCTGACGTTGCATCCCGATGGCAATGTATCCGTTCCAGTTTGGCGGATTGAAGAAAAAGCAACCGATGTCAATCTCGGTGTTCACCTGATTGCAGATGTCTTTCGTAATAACTTTGACGTCGCGCTTGTAATTTCTAATGACTCAGATTTATGTGAGCCAATTCGTATGGCAGTTCAAGAATTAGGAAAACGAGTTGTGGCGGTGAATCCGCGAGGTCACAAAGAGTCTGCCCTCGCATTAAAGAAGGTTGCGAGCGAAGTCAGGAAGATTCGCGTAGGCGCACTTGCTTCGTGCCAGCTGCCGGTATCGATTACGGACTCCCGAGGAATCATTACCCGTCCTGATGGCTGGTAAAACAAAGACCCGCCGGTAAGGCGGGTCTGAACCCAGAGGCCGAAGCATCTGGGGTGGTACCCCATAAGTATGCCTGAGCCGTGTAACAATTGCAAATATTCGCTGAGATAAGCGGTGCAGAACATAGTTCGTTGTCGGCGCAGTACCGCGAAACGGCTCGTCCCGAGCACGATCTGGCGCGTGAAACTAGTACGAAATAAATTTGAGTGTTCGTGGGTCGTCTACGCCAAGTAAACGCACCAGCCACCCGATCACACGCGACTTATCAATTGAATTGACTTCGAGCATCGCTTCGATATCGGCCCAATCTTTTGTTCGGTTATACATTGCCTTGAACACCGTTAGGGCGTCTGCTCCGAGAACGGGGATAACTATCTTGGCAAACTTGTGATGCTCGACACCAAGCATCACATCGTCATGAAACTCGGCGACATTAAAAAATATATCGATCGGCGTTTCCTCCCAAAACACTCTGACTTGATCGTTGGCCACGGCGTCTGCGATTTGCGAATCAGTAAATACGATTCGTTTGGCGAACGCCGATCGCACAACATCGATCTCACTTGCTGGCAGAAAAATATTTACATCGATGTCACGTGTACCGCGGGGTTCGCCAGTATGAAACGCCAACGCCAACGCCCCACCAAATGCATACGGCAAAGCGGCGCTAGTCAACATCGTGTGTACGCCGACGATTTTGCGCTCGAGAGAAATCATTGCGCAATCTGACGATGCTGCGTCAACTGCCTAAAACCGGCGAACCCACACTTGCGCGAAGCCGTTCGATGTGGCAACGCATCGGCGAGTGCCAACACTTGCGACAATCGCTTGCCATCTGTGTTGCGACGTTCGCGCGCCGCTGTCGAATACAACGTGATGTTGTATCCCATCCCGCAAGCGTCAATCAGTCGAGCAAGTGTGTCAACTGTTGGCGAGCGGCGACCCGACTCGTATTCAACAATTGCCGCCGGCGATGTGTGTGCCCTGCGCGCCAACTCACGTTTCGAGATGCCTGCTCGCAAGCGCGCGCGGGTAATAATGTCTGCCCCAGCCATATATTGAGCGTACCCTAAGTGTTATCGGATTAGATAACACCCTGATTTAACCGCCCACAGGTGGCGATGTGGCCGGCGCGTGGCTTGAGATTTCATTCCACGACTGAGCAAACATTAATAATTCAGTGAAGGCTTTAATACAGTGGATGATGTACTATCCTGAGTCAATGGTTGCTACCGCTCGAGGTGATGTTCGTCGTGATGTTCGGCTAGACACGCTTAGTCGAGTTGGCACGGCGCTGGCTGATGAAGTTCGACGACATATTCTGGTGCGCTTTCTTGACGGGCCGTCATACCCTGCAGATCTTGCCGACGAGTTGGGCGAAAGCCGGGCAAACGTGTCAAACCATTTGTCGTGTCTACGCGGCTGCGGATTGGTACTCGCAACGCGCGAAGGCCGTCAAATCCGTTACGAGATTGCTGACCGCAAACTAGAGCGAGCGTTGCGACTGCTATGTGAACTCGAACTCGCTGTTGAGCATGGACACCCTGATTTGGATGGTCGCAAATGAGCGGCACTGAAAACAGTCACCGTCACAACCACGGTCATAATCACGGTGCAACCGCGCTGCGCGCTGGTGCCCGGCATGTTCGGCCGTTGTTGATCTCACTTGGATTAACTTTTGCATTCCTGATTGTGCAGGTCGTCACCGGATTCGTCACTGGTTCCTTGGCACTATTGTCCGACGCTGGTCATATGGCCACCGACGTGCTCGGGCTCGGGATGGCCTTGGCTGCGATACAAGCAGCGTCACACGCACGGAAACAACCACAGCGAACATTCGGGTTGTACAGACTCGAAATTCTGGCCGCGCTGGCAAATGCTGTATTGCTGTTCGGAGTCGCCGGCTACATCGGATTTGAGGCAATAAACCGTTTTAGCAATGCACGTGATGTGGCATCTACGCCAGTTCTCGTCGTAGGCGTAATCGGTTTGGTCATCAACGTGATCGCGTTCAAACTGTTGCGCACCGGATCGAAGGAAAGTCTTAATGTGCGAGGCGCTTATCTCGAGGTGATGTCGGACATGCTCGGCTCGGTCGGAGTTATCGTCGCGGCGATCATCTGGGGCATCACCGGATGGACGTGGGTTGATCCGCTAATCGGTGCGGCGATTGGAGTATTTATTTTGCCGAGGGCATACAAACTTGGACGCACCGCAATTCGCGTACTGGTGCAATCTGCTCCAGCCCATCTCAATGTCGCGGCGCTGCAGGCCGACCTCGCCACCATTGCTGGAGTAATCGATGTGCATGATCTGCATGTATGGACCCTGACCTCAGAGATGGATGTTGCGTCCGCTCATCTCATGGTCGCTTCTGGTGTGGACACCCACAGTGTGTTGGATCAAGCCCGTGTTTTACTTGCCGAGCGACATGGCATCACCCATGCAACATTGCAGGTCGAACCAGATGACCATCAAGGTTGCGACGAGTTGACATGGTGACCGCAGATCATGAGCGCACCGCATTAAAACTCAATGCGTTGTCTACTTGCATCCGCCCAGGAATCGCAGTCGGCACCGCCGTCGAGATTATTGCATTATTGACAGAATCACGTTTGACAGCCAATAATAAATGGTCACTCGCGCGTTTGATTACCTAGTGTGTCTGAATATCAGGGCAACGTTATAATGTCTGTTTAAAAAGACATTGTGACGTTGTCTGAAAATAAAGACTCTGTTACCATGTTAGGAAATGAAGACACAAGGACAACATTTTCGCATCTACACCCCGGCCTCGCTCGGTGCGGCTATCCGGCATTACCGCCAGCAGGCTGGACTTTCCCAGGCTGACCTGGCAGAACGCACCGGGCTCAATCGCACCTACTTATCGGATCTTGAGCAGGGACACGAAACCGAGCAGGTCAAGCGAATCCTACGAGTACTCAAGCAACTCGGCGTCAGGATGACGCTTGAGGAAGCGGACTGGTAGTGGCCGACGAACTTGCTGTCTGGCTGTACGGCGTCAGAGTCGCGGTCATCGATCAGCAACGCGACCGACTGCGTTTGGCATACACGAAGGACGCACTCGACCAGCACTCGCTCGGCATGCCCCTACTCTCCTTGTCGCTTGCTCTGAGACGAGAACGGTACATGCACGGCGTCGTTCGTCCATTTCTCGATGGGCTTCTTCCCGAGGGCGAGGCGAGGCAGGCAGTGGCGCGGAAATTCGGTGTGGTTGGTGACGACACGTTCGGCCTGATCCGTGCGCTTGGACGTGATTGTGCTGGTGCGCTGGTTATCCAACCTGTCGACGATGCATCTCCGCCGACGTCCACGACCCTCACAGCCGAGCGACTCAACGACGACGAGATTGCAGATCTCGTGGCGAATCTCCAAAGTGCACCACTTGGCGCCGGGGGACGGGTTCGGATCTCGCTCGCGGGAGTTCAAGAAAAGTTGCTGCTCACTCGGATGCCTGACGGTGCATGGGGTCTACCGGTGGACGGCACTCCATCAACGCACATCCTCAAACCCGAGATCGCACGATTCCCAAACACTGTCGAGAACGAGGCATTCTGCATGCGTGTCGCAAAGCACCTCGGTCTCGCGGTTGCCAATGTCGAAACTGCGACTTTCGGAGGTCGGAAACTCATCGTCGTCGAACGTTACGACCGGGTCGTTCATTCAGACGGTTCGGTTGAGCGCATTCACCAGGAAGACTTGTGCCAAGCGATTGGCGTTTCCCATGACAAGAAGTACGAGGAGGATGGCGGACCTTCGCTGGCGCGAATTGCTGACCTCCTTCAAGCGACGGCTGGACCCGATTCCGTCGAGGCACTCCTGCGTGCCGTGACGCTCAATGTTTTGATCGGTAATGGCGACGCCCACGCCAAGAATTTTTCGCTTCTGCATGAGCCGTCGGGTGCGCTGCGACTCACGCCGCTCTACGATCTGTTGTCGACACTCTTCTACGGAGACGAACATCTGGCGATGTATGTCGACAACGTTCACAAGACGAATCGTGTCACCGCCGACCGGATCGTCAACGAGGCGACTCGTTGGGGACTGTCGAAGCGACGCGCATCCGACGTGATCGCCGACATTCTTGAGCGTGTCGTCGATGCAGTCGCAGCAGCAGCGGCAGAGACAACCGATCTTCCAGCGGAGATTCCGGCGCTCGTCAACTCACAACTCGTGCAGGTACGTAGCGGGTGATGTCCTTCCGCATTAAACACCATTGAGGTGCCCGACCCGCCGCAATCGAAAACATTTCACCCGGTAATGGCGACAAAATCTTGCGTCAAGCACAAGTCATCGTCGATTTTGTTGAACTCTCCGCACGCACCTACAACTGGAACTTTTCAACCGACTAGGTCAACGCAAGTCTGGGCAGACCCTTTCATTACTAACTCAAGACAGTGCTTTTTTCTCTGATCGAGAAATATATGTCACCGCACACAAAATTGCACCTAAGAACAAGGCGCTAGTCGCCACCGTTCCTAGCCCGAGACCACCGACATCTTTGGGCTGCGATAAATAGTCACCGACCGAAGCACCGAGTGGACGAGTGATGATGTACGCAGCCCAAAATGCGAGGACTGCTCCGAGATTTAAGATCTTGTGAGCAACTGTGATCAATGCAATTGCAGCCGCAAACATGAGCCCCGCTTTCCAGTATCCAGTGTTCAGTCGCTCAGCAATCAAGTCGCCCGCTGCAGTGCCAAGGGCAAACGTCAACAGAATTGTGGACCAATAGAAGAATTCGCGACGAACAGAGTCAATTGCATGAATTGAAAGAGTTCTCTCAACCATGTACCAAATCGCAAACAAGGCCGCAAGGCAAACCGAGAAGATTACCGTTGTCGTCACCAGGCTCACACCGAAGTTGTCGGTGAGATTATCTGTGATCAAAGTCCCTACGATGCTGACAAGTACGACGACCAGCCAGTAGCGAAGTGGTTTGTAGTTTGGTGAGATGAATTGCGCGACCAATGCGGCGCCAAGGAGCACCGACATAACAAGAGTCGTCCCAGTGAGACCCAAATGTAAATTGGTATTGAGGAAGTCGGCGGCTGTTTCGCCAACTGTGGTGCACAGAATCTTGATGATCCAAAAGTAGACCGTTGCCTCTGGCACCTTATTTATGAGCGCGGTGACTTTGCCCCCATTTTTCGTCGTACTTATGTCGCTCATATTTACCTTCCTGATTGGTTGTTTCTCCAATATACAAACATCAACCTGAACCGCTCCTGAATGAATTCAGTCAGCGGAGTCGATCGCCGCATTTAATAGCATCTTTGAGGCAACCCAATCCAGTGGGTGTCTTAAAGTCAAGGTATTTATCGCAGACGTTACAAGTTTAGCCATGAACGTATCCGCGAATTTTCTGACCTTGCTCGCCTATCTTGGAGTGCAGAAAAGTATTAACCATGTGGCGACACGTCACACGGTTGAAAATGGATGCTTTGAACTCCATCAAATAAAGCAAAGTCCTATGGCTTGAGTGTTCCGATGGGAAGAACGTACACACCATCAGCGCGCACATACCCGTATCCAGTAGCCGTGACGACAGCCAAAAATGCGGGTTCACCGCTACGGGCGGTATCTATTTTTTTGGCAAACTTGAGAAGATTCTTTGCAGCATCGTCTATCTGTTTGGCGCCGACTTTGACCTCAATGGCGGCCCAACTTGAATCTTCCATTTCAATAATTACGTCAACCTCGAGATCGTCGCTATCGCGGTAGTGAGAAAGACGACCGCCGGTGTGTTGCATGTAAACCCGCGGTTTATTGGATTCTAGATTCACCCCATCTGCCTTGAAACCTGAAATTTGGTCCGTGTTAGTGAGAGTTTCATCGTCGAGTCTGTCTACTGTTGTGGAGCAGCGATCGCTTTTGCGGCACCAGAGATAAAGCAAGCATGAACGACATCCCCGAAATCGACATCCATATATTTGTATAAACACGTCTGTGAGCGGATCAACCCCCGCCGCACGCACCCCCACTCGCGGTATTGCCGCAGTTACACCCAACGCACGCTGGCGGGTGAACTGTAATTCTTGAGAAATTTGCTGCTCGGGCAGTGAAGGGACTGTCCGAGCAGCAAATTAATCGTTTATCGATTATTTAACTTTAGGTAACGCCTTCAAAGTCTTTTCGTACAACTTTGCATCAAACCAATTTGCCATGTTTAGTTTTCGCTTGATATTGCCAACTTGATACATAACATCGGCTTCGTCTTGGAATGCCTTAATCACGACATCATCAATTGGAGCGAAACCAGCTACTGAACCGTCATACAAAACTGTTGCAAGTGGTGTTGCAACTGCAGCAGGATATGTAGGGAAAAATGTCTTGCTGAATATTGCGATTCCACCAGTTCGATCAACAGAAAACTGCTTGTACATTTTCTGCCAACGCACCAATAAATCATTTGTCGCAGCAACTGCTTTAGGGTTCTTCATAGTTTTAGTTGACTGCCAAAAGGCGAAATAACCGGCGAGATTGCCATTGCCAGTCGCAAGTACTTGGGCGCCTG
>CAMAWU010000070.1 GCA_945862025.1 Ferrithrix thermotolerans DSM 19514
GAAAAAGTTTTTGAAGATTTATTTCGTCGCCTCGGGCTATCGGTTGACTGGAGTTTGCTTTACACAACGATCAGCGAACATGCTCGGCGTACCGCTCAAAGTGCATTCTTGGGCAATCTCGAACGTGGTGAGGCTTACACGCAAGAAGCACCAACACTTTGGGATGTTGATTTCGGTACAGCGGTTGCACAAGCTGAACTTGAAGATCGCGAGCGACCCGGCGCATTTCATAAATTGAAATTTCATGTGCCAGACGAAAGTCGCAGCGAGTTTGTTGTTGAAACAACTCGACCTGAATTAATCGCCGCTTGCGTCGGGCTGGTCGCCCACCCAGATGATGCGCGATATCAACATCTGTTTGGAAAAGTTGCACACACACCAATCTTTAATGTCGAAGTGCCAGTGTTTGCACACCCGCTTGCGCAACAAGATAAGGGCTCGGGCATTGCGATGGTTTGCACATTCGGAGATCTAACCGACGTGATTTGGTGGCGCGAATTAAATCTCAACACTCGCCCAACAATCGGACGCGACGGACGATTCGTTGCAGATGCTCCAGCAATAATGTCTGATAAGGCAAAGCTGCAATATGCACGACTTGCCGGCAAAACTGTTAAGCAGGCGCAAACATTGACGGTTGAAATGTTGCGCGAAACCGGCGAACTGATTGATGAGCCACGAGCAATTACTCATGCAGTTAAGTTTTATGAAAAGGGCGACCGTCCACTTGAGATTGTTACGAGTCGTCAGTGGTATATCCGTAACGGTGGTCGCGATCAAACGCTTCGCGAAAAGTTACTTGCACGCGGTGACGAACTCACTTGGCATCCAGATTTCATGCAACACCGTTATGCAAACTGGGTCGGCGGTCTCAACGGCGACTGGCTCGTAAGCCGACAAAGATATTTTGGTGTGCCGATACCACTTTGGTATCGCCTTGATGCACAAGGTGAAATCATTTATGACAATCCACTCGTGCCAACTAAAGATCAATTACCAATTGACCCGAGTACAGATTTGCCAAGTGGTTTTGTCGCCGAGCAACGCGGGCAAGCCAACGGGTTTGTTGGTGACCCCGACATCATGGACACTTGGGCGACTTCTTCGCTGACTCCACAAATTGCAGGTAGGTGGATAGATGATCAAGATTTGTTTACGAGAATTTTTCCGATGGATGTTCGACCACAAGGTCACGACATTATTCGCACATGGTTGTTTGCCACGATGGTTCGTTCAAACTTCGAACACAATCAAGCACCATGGAAGAACGCCGCGTTGTCTGGCTGGATTCTCGACCCTGATCGCAAAAAGATGTCGAAATCAAAAGGCAATGTTGTAACGCCATCAGATTTGTTTGATCAATACGGCAGCGACGCCGTGCGATATTGGGCTGCGTGCGCACGACCTGGTGTTGACACAACATTTAGCGAAGAGCAAATGAAAGTCGGGCGCAAATTAGCAACGAAGCTTCTGAACTTGACGAAATTCGTGCTCGGCGCAGGCGAGCTAACTGTTGATTCAAAGCCGACTGATTTGATTGATCATGCAATGCTCATTCGCTTGGCTGCAGTAGTTGATGAAGCCACACTTGCCCTCGAGCAATTTGATTACGCCCGAGCGCTCGAACGCACTGAAGCATTTTTCTGGTGGTTCTGTGATGATTATGTTGAATTGGTAAAAACTCGTGCCTACAGCCCTGGTCAAGAATCGTCGTCGGCGCGAAGTTCTTTGTACCGAGCGCTAAGTATTTTGCAACGGTTGCTTGCACCGATGTTGCCGTTTGCTACAGAAGAAGTTTGGTCATGGTTAGAGTCAGGCTCAATTCATTTGGCGCACTGGCCAACATCACAAGAAACTCTTGCAGACTTTGCTGCCTCAGATGATTCTGTGGCGCTGCTCGAAGCAACTTGCGTTGTGCTGGCAGCAGTTCGCCGAGCAAAAACCGAAGCCAAGGTTTCACAACGCGCAGAAGTAGAAGAGTTGATAATTACAGCTTCATCGGCGACAATCAAATTGCTTCAAATAAATATTCTTGACTTGCGTAATGCTGGGGCATTGCAAGAAATAAAATTTGTTGAATCAATGTCGCAGACTGTTGCTCAAGAAATCACGGCTCAAGTCACTCTTGCTACACCACTAACCTAGTTAGCAGATGAAAAGAGGCCCAAAAGCGCAAACCGACTTTAGTAGGCGACCAAAATCGCATTACTATGTGCTGGCGTTAAATGTTTTCGTGAGCACTTTGCTAGTGATTTCGGGATTTGTACTGTTGTGGGTAAATAGTCGGGTTGACCAACGCCTGATAGTGACACTAAATAATTCGAAAGTGGACGCGCCAAAAGACGTGCAACTTGCCGATGGATCAACCACCGGAACAGATTGGGTGCTTGACGAAAAAAGCCTTGACGCAAAAAACTTTTTATTGACCGGTTCAGACAATGGCTCATGCGCCGACGCCAAAAGTTCAACCACGGGCGGCATCGGCGACCGCACAAGTCTTGGCGAACGCAGCGACACAATCATGATTATTCGAATTGACCCGAGTTCAAAGCGTGCAGCGATTCTCTCGTTTCCTAGAGACCTGTGGGTAAATATTGCTGGCACAACACGACAAAACCGAATCAACTCTGCATTCAAGAGTACTGACCCAAATCGTTTGGTTGACACCATCGAAAAAAGTTTCGGCATTCCGGTTGATCATTATGTAAATGTTAATTTCTGTGCCTTCAAAGAAATCGTCACGGCAGTCGACGGTGTAAAGGTTCCGTTTTTATATCCGACACGCGACAAAAAAACTGGGTTCAGTGTCTCTGAGCCAGGTTGTATCAACTTTGATGGAGACCGAGCACTGGCATATGTTCGCTCACGATCGGGTTACCGATATTTTGATACAACAAACCAAAAATGGCTCGAAGATCCAACTGGTGACCTTGGTCGAATTAGCCGGCAACAAGATTTCTTGCGGAGATCAATGCAACGCGCGCTTGATAAAGGTTCTTCAAGTCTTTCGGTTGCCAATAGTTTGCTGAACGCGGCACTTAAGAATGTAATCACTGATGATCAACTAACACCACGCGGAATGCTCGATCTTGCTCAAACTATGCGCGACTTAAACACCAGGACAGTTGCTACTTACACGATTGAGTCATACCCGAAACGAATCGGCGAATTATCAGTTTTAATTCCGTCAATAAAATCAGAAACAATGAAACAGATTCTTGCGATTTTTCAAGGTCGAGCACCACTGGTCGCTCAAAAAGTTGTAGCACGCAACTCAAACGATCTAACAGTGGTATTTGCTGCCCAGCGAATTGCTGCTTCAACTACGAGCACGAGTACAACAATTGCAGTAACCACAACAATCACAACTATTGCTGGGCCAACTTCAGGTGATAACGCCAATCCACTGCAAAAGACAGTCGGTGTTGTTCCTCCTGATGACCCAAGTTGTCGGTGAGACATTAACTGTCTTACAAAAACACAACTGACTACTATTACTCGGGGGTATTAAATGGAAGTTCTTATTGCAATAGTCATCACCGTGATTTCATATTTTTTTGGTACTTTCCCGAGCGCGGCAATTGTTGCTGGTCGAAAAAATCTTGACATCACGACTGTTGGCTCTGGTAACCCTGGTGCATCAAATGTGATCCGTAATCTCGGATGGAAAGTTGGGCTTGCCGTCTTTTTAATGGATATGGCCAAAGCTGCCCTCGCTGTTGGTCTGGCTTGGGTCGTTACATCTGACCAGCGAAGTCCATTGTCATATGTTTGTTTGTTCGCAGCAATTATTGGTCACTCATATCCAGTGACTCGAAAATTTAAAGGCGGCAAAGGCGTTGCATGTGGTGGCGGTGGAATGTTTGTTTTGTTTCCGTTGACAAGTTTAGTTTTATTTAGTTCATGGTTTGTTCTTACCAAGGCAACTCGTAAAGCCTCGATCGCATCTTTGGCAATTTCAATTGCGCTTCCATTTGGTATTTCGTGGGAGAAAGCAGAGAACTGGGAGATCATCGCAACGTTGGCGCTAGTCGCGTTTATTATCGCCAAGCATTTACCAAACTTACGACGTTTAAAATCTCATGAAGAACCAGATATTTAGTCAAACCAGACTCACGAACTTATAGTTACTCGCTAGTGTTTTGGCTAGTGTCTTAGCAAGTGCTTCCATTTATAAATACTTTTTTTGACTGGTTAAAAGAGTCGTCGTCATCGCCATGGTTCTATTTGATTATTTTTTCCGTCGCCGTTTTTGACTCTGTCTTGCCAATAGTTCCAAGTGAAACTCTGGTGATAATTGGTGGCGTGAGCGCTGGTTCTGGCTCACTTTCAATTGCGATTGTAATTCTTTGCGCCGCAGGTGGGGCTTTCGTCGGAGACAACCTGAGTTACCTAATTGGTCGCGAAGCAAGTGACTGGGTTATCAAAAGGCGAACTCGCACCGAAAAAGGTAGACGACAGATGGCAAACATTGTTGAACAAATTCATGAGCGTGGTGGCATGTTGTTAATCACAGCAAGATTTATTCCTGGTGGGCGAACACTACTGACACTTTCATGCGGGGTAACTGTTCAGCCACGCAAATGGTTTATCGGCTGGGCTGTTGTTGCGGCAAGTGTTTGGTCGTTGTATGCATCGCTACTTGGTTTTGTCGGAGGTAAATCTTTTGCCGACAACCACACCAAAGCTTTTTTGATTGCATTTGCCGGCGCCTTCGGTGTGACAATAATAATTGAGGGATTTCGCGCAACCTCACACTGGCTTAAGCGTCAAAAGTCAATAGGTTAGTCAGCGGCTGTAAAGTTAATTGCAGTGACTCTGCGATTAAGCGTTGACTCAAGTTCATGGAACCTTCATTTTCATGAGGTTGCGAAGAGCCTTTTAAATGTCGTCCCAGTTGTAAAAGGTAACGGATATGGGTTTGGACGCCAAACACTCATGTCGCACGCCGCTTCAATCGCCAATGAAATTGCAGTTGGCACGGTTTTTGAAGCACACGATGTGCCTGCCAACTGCACTGCGATCGTGCTTACCCCAGCAGGACGCGAACTGCCGGAGTCTTTGCCCCACACTGCTGTATTAACAGTTGGCTCACTGCAACACATTGAAAACTTAAAAAATAATTCTTGGCGTGGTTCAGTAGTCGTAAAGCTTCGCTCGAGTATGAACCGTTACGGTGCCAACAAGGATGAACTGACAGACGTTTTAGCGGCACTTAAAATTGCAGGACTGACTCATGTTGGTTGGTCAATTCACCCACCACTTGATGGCCAACCAGAAGATCATCTACGCGAAATAAAGCATTGGATGTCGGAATTATCTTCTGATCTGCCATGGTTTATCAGTCACACCAACGCTGTCAATGCAAACGAATTACGCAAAGAGTTCTCTAAAAATAAAATTCGTGTTCGCTCTGGCACATCACTTTGGCTCGGCGATAAGTCAATGATCAAACTCACCGCCGATGTTCTGGATATTCGTTCTGTTAAGAAAGGTGAAACTGTGGGCTATCGCAATGTCGAAATCACTAGCGACTCGACAATCGCAATGATCGGTGTTGGTACAAGTCACGGCGTTCATCTAGTTGGGGCCGAACTAAGCCCTTTTCATTTCAATCAACAGCGCCTTGCACTTGTTGAGCCATCACATATGCACACTTCAATGGTGCTCATCCCTAAGGGCGACAAATTACCGCAGGTTGGAGACAACATTGACGTGCAACAACCTCTCACGCGTGTGTACCCAGACATTATTTCTTGGATCTAAAAATGTCGCTTGACTCGAGTACTCGTGCGACCGAGACACGAATAGCGAGCCTAGATGTGATGCGAACAATTGCATTGTTCGGAATCATCGTTCTCAACTATCACGGATATCTTAATTTTTCTGGCGCACTGAGCACCTCCAAGCAATCAATTTTTGAACGCTGGTGGCATCCATTTAACGGTGTGCTGGCGAATCCGTTTCCAGTTGGGTTTGTACTGATTGCCGGAATGGGCGTGTCGCTGATGATCGATGCGACAAATTCAAAACAGTTAATCACTGAAATCCGTTGGCGGCTGGCACGACGGGGATTATTTCTTTTGGCTCTCGGGTACGGCATCAACTGGGTTTGGCCAGGAACAATTTTGCCGTACTACGGTGCATTTTTTTTGGTTGCCAGTGTGATTGCGGTCTGGCCAAAAACTAAATTAATTTCACTCGGATTAATCGCGATGATTGTCGCTGCAGTTGTTGAATCGTGGAGATTTGAGCAATCACTCAAAGGAAATTTCACTGGTTGGCTTTCACCCGCTGAACCGAATACACCTCGAAACTTTATGATAAGGATTTTTATTGACTACACGCATCCGCTGTTCCCATGGTTAGCGTTTTTTATTACAGGTATTTTGCTTGGTTGTATTTATTTAAGAATAAAAGTCATTCGTCTCAAACTTGTCGCAATCAGCATTGCTGCTATTGCAATTTCATATTCACTGAATTCAAAAATTAACTCGGCCACCAACTCTCAAAGCAATCATGATAAAAGTTTGAGGCATTTGATTTCAACAAGGCCTTTTGATCGTGGTTTACTTTATGTAATTTCTGCGATCGGCGTTGTTGTCGCCGTATTTGTAGTTGTCGATTTTCTATGCGAACGCTATAAAGATTCAACCGTCATTCAGACTGCGCGCATCACTGGCCAGATGACATTGACGATATATCTGGCACATATTTTTATTTACAATGCAGTTGTGAACAAATTAAAACTTGTGACACCAACTGGCTTAGACACAGCAATGATTATGAGTCTTGCTGTTTATATTTCGGCAATTATCTGGGCTAACTGGTGGCACAATCGTTTCGGCCAAGGCCCTGCTGAGCGTGTTTATCGCCGATTCGGTGGCTAATTAAATAAACGAATAAATTTCAACATCACGTAACTCGAGTCGACACCTCACCCACCTCAAGATATTTTTTCGTTGCAACTAGATCACGTATTCGTTCGAAACCGTCAAAAACTTCAACATAGCTAGTTGGTAAAGGTGAAATCGCTAACCTAATGCAGTCTGGCTGGCGAAAGTCACCAATTACATTTCCGAAAATTCGCATCGCTTCAGAAATTTTCTGTGCATCTTGGTGGCGCACAGAAATATGACCACCGCGCCTGTTCGAGTTGCGCGGTGTGACAACTGAGAACCCGAGTGGTGCGAGCCAAGCATCGTGCAATGCCATCATCAGCTCAGTGCCTTGTGCAGCTTTTTGTGCAATCGCCGGCAACCCCGCGCGCTCAATCATCGAAAATGCAGTAGTTACGCAGCGCATTCCAATAATGCTCGGGCTTGCGACTTGAAATCCGCGCATTCCAGAAGTGCGATCAAAACCCTGTGCCATTGCAAACTGATCGTTCTGCGCAAACCAACCTTGAATCGGCACTTGCAACTCACTTTGCATTCGGTGCGAGACATACAACCATGCAGGTGAGCCGGGCCCGGAGTTGCCATATTTATACGTGCAGCCAACAGCAAGATCAACTTTGTCGCGGTCGTATTGCATTGGCACAACACCAACTGCGTGGCTTGCATCCCAAACGAAAAGTGCGCCTGCGTCGCGCGCAAGTTGAGTTAACTTTGCGACATCATGCAAAACTCCAGTGCGATACTGAATAACTGAAAGCGAAACGAGCGCAACGTCATCGTTTAAAACAGCCGAGAGCATCTCTGGCGAAATATATTCTTCGCCACTGTCGTCGTCAATTACGACAAGTTTCAATCCACGTTGTTTACAGATGCCTTCCAAAATGTAGCGATCAGTCGGAAAGTTTGCCGTATCGGTAATAACTGTTTTGCGACTTGGTCGTGCTTCAACTGCGGCGCAGCAAAGTTGGTAAAAATTTACGCTTGTAGTGTCGACGCACAACATTTGACCAGCAGCGGCACCTAACGAAGCGCGACCGATCAGATCGCCAACTGACTGAGCTTCGTCAATCCAATTAGCCCAGCCAGAAACTAGTTTTGTCGCCCACTCTGT